>CAYHJT010000264.1:0-1503 GCA_964356985.1 Candidatus Woesearchaeota archaeon | reverse complement strand
GGACGGATATAACAAGGGATATAAGGTAACGACTGGGAAAGTTAAAGAAAAGAAATAAAATATGAATAATTATGAAATTAGGAGAAATATTGATATCTTAGATGAAAAACGTTTATTTAAAAAGAGAATTAATATTGGAGCCATAGCAAAAGAGAAAATTAATATTATTGAAGATACTACACTGAAAATTGTGAGAAATTTAAGAATAGCAAGAGATTTATAAGAATCAGGCAAAAAAATAAAATTTATGAGCTCACATTTAAAGGAGAAGTTAGTGACTCTAAAGGAATATGGAAGAGAGAAGAAATTAATGTGAAAATAAATGAATTTGATTCTTGCGAACGTTTTATTGAGGCATTGGGTTGGAAAAAGGTCTTGACAAATAAGACAGTTAGAGATTATTGGAAAATCGGAGATGTTGAAATGGTTCTTGTAAAGATATTGGAACCAGCTAAGTTAAGTTATTTTGAAATTGAAGGCAAAACTAATGAGAAGATAATAAAAGTAAGAAATCTTCTTTGAAAAGAAGTTTATGACTTGCCTAAAGATTATTTTAAAATCTTAGATAGCTAATTAGAATAGGCAATAATTATAAACCTATGTTAAGAGGAGCTATAATGAAAATCCTCTTAATCAGACATGCGGATTGCCTTCAAGAGGGATTTGACCCAGAGATTAGTCAACTTGGTACAATTCAAGCAAAACTTCTCGCGAAAAGATTGTCTAAAATCCCAATATCTATGGTTTATGTAAGCGATCTTAAAAGAACGGTTCAGACATTTGAGGAATATCACCAAATAGTTAAGAAAATTTCTTTTGAGAAAACTAAAGATATTCGAGAAATTTATAGAGTACTTGTTGGTGGGGCGCCAAAAGAAGGGACTTCAAAAAATAGAGAGAAAGAAGACAAAGAAAGAATTGAAAAATTTTTTAAAAAATTAATTTCTAAAGATCATGGCCAGATTGTAGCAATATTTACTCACGGCAATGTGATAAAGTATATGCTATCTAAATTTCTAGATTCGGACCCATTAAGACTTGGCCCAAGAGTATCTATTTTATCTGCAGGGATTACTCTTGTGGATTTTAATAACGGGAAAGTGGATGTGAAATTTGTAAACAATATTGAACATCTAACAGACTTGGACTCAAGTAATAATTATATGGTTACGGGCAAAAAAGAAACCTATGCTTCCTGACAGCTAGAAATATTGAATAGCTTGACTAGATAATCGCTCGGGATATCGTCTAATTGTTTTGAAACATAATTTGCTCCATTCTTTCCTAATTTATCTCGAAGATTCTGATTAGACAGCAGAAGACTAATTTTATGGATTAATTCTTTGCTAGACTCAGGATTTACTAAGAAACCCGTAAAATTATCTATGACTGATTCTGAAACGCCTCCTGTGTTGCCTCCAATGGAGGCTTTTCCAAATAAGCTTGATTCGGAAAAAACTATACCCCATCCTTCAAAATCGTTTGGTTCTATAAACTTGCAAG
>CAYHJT010000263.1:0-1508 GCA_964356985.1 Candidatus Woesearchaeota archaeon | reverse complement strand
GATTTTTGTCTGCCACCTTCAGGAAGGCATGGCACGTTGGAAACTTGACTTAACAACAAAGAAAGGTTTTTATAGGCAATTAGATGTTGAAATTGTAAACACACGTGAATACCATGGGACATCACAAAAAACAGGAAAAACATCAACAAATAAATGCATTACCTAAAGGAGAAGGAACATGTCCTTCATGTCACAAAAAAGTTCAGTCTCTTCACGATCATATCATGGATCAACATCGAGCAGAGAAAATTTAGTTATTCAGGACACTCTTTAGTCCCATATTTGTATGGCCTTGATTTAACTTCTTGGAGTTGTATTTGTTTCTCGTTTCCATTTTTTGGGATAAACACTTTAACGGCACAATATGGACAGATCTCACTTTCAATTAATCTAATACGAAATGTCCAGATATTTGTTTTTCCATTATAATTTGCTTGATATTTATTATCGCTAGTTTCTTTACACGTAGTCTCTTCTAAAAAACTGTTTAGCGCTTTGTTCACAAATTCTACCTCTGGAACACTCTTTCCGAAGAATGATGCGTTTGCGTAATATTCTATTCTTAAATCCCTTATTGTTGGTATTGAATCGAGTGAATAAGGATCAAATGGGTCTGTTACTGTATCTGGACCATTTCCATACCACGTCATCAGGCTAAAATCCTCATCTTGTACAGAAAGAACATCATATAAATGATTGTACTCTAATTTTGGAGAAGGTAATATTTCTATTACCTCTAAAATTTCTTTTTTTGTATTTCCCAATGCTTTTTCCAATGCTTGATTTATTTCTTCAGAAGTTGGACCAAACATCTTTTTGTATCCTTCAGCTAAATCATTTGAACTATATAATATACTTATCTCTACTGGAAAATTCTTCTCTTTTAATTTTTTATTTACTTTATACTTGAGCGTTATTTTTGCTTGACAATGATTCTCACCTTGTGTTATGATCTCAGGAAATTGCTTGCCTTCAATATAAACCTTAGTCATTATCTGATCAAAATAAAGTGTAGTATTATATAACTCCCATCCTTTAAGTTCTGTGTACTCCTTCTTAACGTGATTTAGGAATTCTTCTATGTATTTTTCCTCTACAGGTTCATTTTTAAGTACACGCATACAGATTGATTCATCTTTTATTGATATGTCTGGTTGAAAAACTGTTGGCGATAATGTACCACTTTTTTTCTCTAATGAAAGATCACAACCAAGAAAAAAAAGATCGATCAGAATCATACAAACTATCATTTTTTTATTTAAGGATAATCTCTTCTCACTTAAAAAATCTTTTTTCATATTACGTTTTACATCAATCTTTGATCTGCGCTTTTTGTAGCTTTCCAGAATAATCAATATACACTGTCTTCGTTTCACTAAATTCTTCAATTCCTGTCCAAGCGGCCTCTCTAGTTCCATTTCCGCTCTTCTTTACGCCACCAAATGGCAAGTGCACTTCTGCCCCAATGGTGGGCGCGTTCACATAAACAATTCCACTTTCTATGCTTT
>CAYHJT010000262.1:0-1510 GCA_964356985.1 Candidatus Woesearchaeota archaeon | reverse complement strand
AGAGTTGCTTGTCTCTTTTTGAAAGTTTCTTAAGGATTCCCTGTAAATAAGGGATTATTTCATAAGAATACATAACTATCCCTCTATTACTTTTCTAAGTTCAGCAATATTCTTGAAAGGAATCCCTTTTTGTTTTTCAAGTTTATTTAATTTTTCAACAAATTCAGGCTTTAATTCAGGTTCTAAAAACTCTTGTTCATATTCGTCAATAATTAAATTTATAGCTTCGGATTTATTCTTCAAACCAAATTTTCCTTTGACTATGTTTAATATCCTTGCTTCCCTTTCATTTAAGTTTATAACAGCTTGTACCATTTTATTATAAAATGTAATATATTGTTATTTATATATCTTTCGATTATTAGTTTATCCACCAGAAATAACAGAAAGTAATTTTATCTTGTCGTTATTTTTTAATTCATCATCTTCCATAATCAGCTCATCATTCTTTACAATTAAAACAGTCTGAGGATTAATTTTTAATTTATTAAATATTTCAGGAATTGATTTAACATCAACAATTTCTTCCTTATTCTCTCTTTCTATAAAAACATTTATTTTCATCTTAAGCAAAAAATGTGTAAAATTTATAAACTTTTAGATTTCATGGCAAATAATGGATTTAAGTAACTTTCATTCAGAAGTTGAAAGAGGATGTCAGTATTTTATAACCTCAAATTTCCTCCATATAGCTAGTAATGCAGGACTAGTTATAGCTCCAACATTTAGAGAAACAGAGGTTCAATACGAAAAGGATAGGGTCTTAAGAGTTACATATGATAAAGTGCCAATGACACATTTAACAAGAGAAACATTTTATATCTCTGACGGAGAGTTAGGAGACTTAATTGACATAGGAATAGAAAACGATTTCTCAGGAATACTTAATGATACAATAGTATTTTTTACAATTAGATGGAAAAAAGCAATTCATGTTTGGTACGGAAACCCAGGATCATATCAAATAGCAACAGATTGTAAAACTAGGTTGCCGGTAAACAAAACCATAAGGCTGGAAGATTTATTTACAATAAGAAAAATAGAACCGCCTAAAAAAGAGTGATCACTTTAATTTGATAAAACTATTTTTCTAAGCTCTTCATTTAATTCAAATAATGTTGCATGTGATTTCTCTGATGGTGCTTCTTTATCATCTTTTAGAAATGATTCAATATACTCATCCATGACTACTATATTCTGAATAATATCTTTCTCTTTTCCTTGCGATTTTAAATCAATAATCTCATTGAGTTTATTGAATATACTGCGAGGAAGGAAATCTTCCATTTCTTTCAAAGTATTATGGAAAATTATTGGGGGGACCGACTTTTTATACACAACCCACTTTGCATTAATCAATCCTCTATATGCATACAGATATTTTTTATAAGTTACTAACTCCCCAGATTTGAGATATTTCAAATAATTATTTCTACACATTGATTTGTAATGATGGTAAAGAGAGGTTTTATTAAAATTGTTTATTGCAAATTTCTTGAATATTTTATTT
>CAYHJT010000261.1:0-1511 GCA_964356985.1 Candidatus Woesearchaeota archaeon | reverse complement strand
ATCCAGTAATGCTTCCAAATAACCCAAAATAAGGAGTCCATACATGCGCAGGGATTATTTCTATGTCTTTGCTTATAGATATCATCATTTCTACTAATTCAATGCTATTGAACCCAAATATGGGCCGTCCATCATAATCAAGTCTCCCTTTCTTGGATAATGCTTCAATAATTTGATCCGCAATATATTGATTAGGGGCTAATATTAAATGATGTATTCTTCGGCCCTTTCCATTTTGTGTATACATAAGGGAGATTTCTGTTTGCCAAATAAATGGATATCCGGATTTTGTTCTTAAAATTCCGAGATTATCTTCTTGAAGTTTAGATTTTATTTCTTTATACCATTGTGGGTGTTGAAAATCTCCAGTTCCTAGAAGGTCTATTCCTTTTATTCTAGCCCACTTTTCTAAATTTTCTATATTAATATCTTTGCTTGTTGCTCTGGCAAATCTACTATGAATTTGGAAATCTGTAATGATACTCATAATAATAAAAGAATAAAAGAATTAATAAATCTTAGGAACTCTTAGATGCGGTTGATGGCGAGTAAATCGTTATGGTTTTACTTGTTGTCGATATGTATTTATAGCTAAGAGTGGCTTTAAATTTTTCTGTAAAACTGTTTGCTTCTGTGACAACTCTTCTGCAATTTACTGTTGCTTTTCCGCCGGTTAATCTTATATATCCAGAGTTTGAATTTGAATCTATTAAAGCGCAACTAAATGTAGTTGGCACATCTAGTTTAACCATATCAACTAAATCTAATGATTCGGGTTTGTCTAAATCACTGCATTGATTTTCTATCTTATAGATTTTACCATTTCCCTTGTTTTCTAAAAGTAAAGTGAATAATACTTCATTAGATCCTCGAAGATCTTCTTTCAAGCTAGTAATTTGAACAGGAGCACTAGAAACATCTCCTTTAGCTATTCTTTCTACAGTATTTCCAGATGCAACAGTGCATCCTTGAGTAGCAGTAGATTGCTGTATATCTACAGAAGTTATACATACATTAATATCAGCTTTTGTGTAATAATCATAACATACATTTGCTTGAAAATCAAACTTCTCAAAATTTACCACATCTAGATTGTAAGCCGCTAATCCCATATCGACAGTTTGTTCTCCGCCCTGATTTCTGTCAAATGATTTTGGTAATAAAACTCCTGAAGTAGGTTTATATTGATCTGATATTCCAAAAGTAGCATGGGGTATTCCGAATATTTTTACTTGAGCTTTTGCTATAGCAACTTCACTTTCTCCAAAATTAGTAAGTACAACTTTTACTGGGACATTATCTCCTTGATTAAATGAACTAGTTGGTGCTGCAGGAGAGAATGCAATCTTAATTCCTTCTACACCCCCCAAATATTGTCCAATAGATTTAGTGTTGTTTTGACAGCCACTAATAATTAATATAGAAATAATTAGTACAAGAAATGAATATTTTGAAAACCTCATTTTAGCCTCCTCTTTTAAAATTTATGAACCCTGATTCTAATGTTAATT
>CAYHJT010000260.1:0-1516 GCA_964356985.1 Candidatus Woesearchaeota archaeon | reverse complement strand
CTTTTCTTCTACAGATAAGATACAGCATAAGTTTTGGAAATATCATCATCAGAAAGATAGCAAATATGGGAGTGCTATTAATAATAGTTATATCGAGGTAGATAAATATCTTGGAAAATTTTTGGATTTAGTACCTAAAGATACTGTTATATTTATTGTTTCAGACCATGGATTCTGTAAATTAGAAAGTGGAGTTGTGATAAATAACATCTTGAAAGATAATGGATATATAGTAACAAAAAAATCCAAATTATTATCAAAAGTTTTTAGAATATGTGCAAAATTTTTATTTAAGATTCATAAAAAGATCTTTGGGATGAGATACAAGTCAATATTAAAGAAGTATTTTCCAAAAATTGGTAGTAAGCTTGCATCATCTTTAGCTTATACTGATGTAGATTGGGCCAGAACAAAAGCTTTCACTGTGAGTGCTGGAAATGTATGCATAAACCTTAATGGAAGAGAACCAATGGGGTGTGTAGCTAAAGAAGATTATGAAAAGGTAAGAAGCTCCATAATTAATACTTTAAAAGGAATTAAGGATAATGGTGTTAATGTTTTTAATGGAGTTTATAAGAGGGAAGAGCTATATAATGGTAATTCTTTGGAAGAAGCTCCTGATATAATTGTAAATTTTAGAGATGGTTATAGAGGGATAATGTTTGGTTTTGGTGGAAATGAACATATTATAAAGAGTGATGATATATTTATTGCAGATAATTCTGGGACTCATGCACGAGATGGAATATTTGTTGCATATGGGAATGAAATTAAAAGTAATCTTAAGAAAAAACCCAGGATTATCGATATGGCACCCACAATATTAGCTTTACTGGGGTTAAAACCAACGAAAGATATGGATGGTGTTATTTTGGATGTTATTGACAAGAAGATTTTAAAAAGGCCTAAAACTTTTATAAGTAATAGGGAAAAAGAAATGATAAAAGATATTGTGAAGGATTTAGATCTTTAATCTTGAGAATATTATCAAGAATAAGGCAAATAGATATTTCTTTACTATGTTAATAAGATAAACATTTGTCGTAATAGCATGATCTATTCCTATAGTTGTAAATAAATAAACTGCTGAAACTTCTCTTAATCCTAGACCGGATAAAGTGAAAGGGACTAAAGAAGCTAATGTTAACAACGTGTTGAATATGATGATGTAAATTATACTTATTTTAATGTCGAATGCCAAGAATAGCATATAAAAACTGATGAAAGTCAATGATGATCTGCAGAATGTTGTGAATGAATTTTTAATTATCAGATCTTTTCTGTTTTTGATTTTATCGAAGGTTGAATAGAATTGTTCTATTGTATTTTTAAATTTTTTTGGGAGTATTTTGATAATTAATTTTTTTGATATGAATACAAGGAACATTATTATGATTAAAATTATCGATGATATTAGAACGTAAAGAGAATCAAGAGGTGATAAGAATAATAGGGCTATCAACGCTATCAAAATAGTTATGATTAAGGTAATTACTTTATCGAAGAAATATACTGC
>CAYHJT010000259.1:0-1523 GCA_964356985.1 Candidatus Woesearchaeota archaeon | reverse complement strand
TGATTATAGAAATATTTAAATAGTGTATATTTGTAATGTATACATGTTGTGTATACACACAACCTCCTTTCAATCGACCACATCGTCGATGTGGTTATAATCATGGGGTATAACTTATAAAATGTATCAGTTAACATCATCAATTGAGTGCAAGAATTACAATTTGTATACTAAACAAGCTTATTCGAGATTAGATTCTTCTTCAAATAATTATGGGATTCAATATTTCCGCTTTGGTGCTTTAAAAGGAGAATATAAATAATAAAATGACAGTTGATATTTTTGACAATACTATTTTGTGCAATAAGTGCAATACTAAAATGAAAAAAGCACAACTGGTAAAGAATAATTTTTTATTTAGAATTATGCTTTGTCCAAAATGCAACGAAAAAATAATACATCCGGCAGATGAACAAGAGTATGAGAGATTCACAACATTAAAAAACAAAGAATTTCACGTAAAAATGAGATTGGTAGGAAACAGCTACGCTGTTTCAATTCCCAAAGAAATAGTTTCATTCATGAGAGAACAGGAAAAAATAATGAACGACATGGTAAGATTATGCTTTGAGGATATGGGAAAATTAAGTTTAAATTTTAGAGAACAAGAAAAGGAGAAAGAGATATAAAAATGCCCAAAGAAAAAACAATACAATTGAAAGTTGTTGAAGCATTGCAAGATGATGCATATAAAGGAATTGCTAGAATTGATTCTGAAATAATGAGAGAACTTGATATTAGAAGAGGAGATGTAATCATTATTAAAGGAAACCGGGAGACAGTAGCAATTGTTGATAGAGCATATCCAGCAGATGTTGGAGAAGGAATTATTAGAATAGACGGAATTTTAAGAAAAAATACAAAAACTGGAATTGGGGATATGGTTACAATTACAAAAGCAGAAATTAAAGAAGCAAAAAAGATTACTATTGCTCCTGCACAAAAAGGAATTATGATTCAAGCAGATTCTGACAATTTAAGAAGAGGATTGTTAGGGAGAGCAGTTATGAAAGGGGACATTGTTGTCTTAGGTGGAGTTCAAAGAAGAAAAGATTTAATGTCAGAAGAATTTGGAGATATGGATGATATATTCGGAAATCTTGGAGATATATTGGGCGGAATGGGTTTTGGCGGAATGGGCGGAGGAGTTACTCAAATAAAATTTATGATTGTTTCTACTAATCCAAATCAACCAGTAATAATTACAGAAAATACAGAAGTTACACTTAATCCTAAAGCAGTTGAATTGAGCGACGAAAACATTTCTAAAATTTATTATGAAGATATTGGGGGATTAACTGGAGAAATTAAAAAAATTAGAGAGTTAGTTGAAGTTCCTTTGAAACATCCAGAAATTTTTGAAAGATTAGGAATACAGCCTCCAAAAGGAGTTTTATTACATGGACCTCCTGGAACTGGAAAAACTCTATTGGCAAAAGCAGTTGCAAATGAAACAAATGCTAATTTTATTTTGCTTAATGGGCCTGAAATTATGTCAAAGTTTTACGGAGAATCAGAAAAGA
>CAYHJT010000258.1:0-1532 GCA_964356985.1 Candidatus Woesearchaeota archaeon | reverse complement strand
CTTGACATATTTTAATCATTTATTATCTGTTTTTAAATATTTAGTAATTTATTTCTCCGCCACCTAACATAATTCTTTGTTTTGTGTAAATTACTGCTGATTGACCCTCTGCTAGACCTTCTATTGGTTTGTTTAGAGTTATTTTGTTGCCTTTAATTGTTGCTCTGTTTAATTCTCCTAAGTGTCTTATTCTAACTAAAACATTGCTGTGTTTTGGTTTGCCCGAAATATAATTTATTTTTTTTATTTTGAATTCTTTTCTTTTTAGAATTGGATGATTTTTTGGCGCTATTGTTAAGATGTTGTTTTTGATGTCTTTTTTTGCGATGTATAGTTTTGATTTTACCTGGTTTCTATATTCATTAGTTATTTTGACATTTTCGTTTTCTCCTAATCTTTCTCCAATTGTATAAAACATCATTCCATTATGCTCTCCTACAATATTTCCTTCTGGATCTTTTACTTTGCCTGGTTTATTTTTTATTCTTTGTTTTAGGAAGTCTTTTACATCTATATTTCCTACAAAACATAATCCTCTTGTTCCTTTTCTATCCCAGTTATGAAGGTTGTTTTGTTTTGCTATATCTCTTACTTCTCTTTTTGTGTAATCTCCTATTGGGAATAAAGTATGTTTAAGGTCTTCTTGACTTAAACCATAAAGGAAATAAGATTGGTCTTTTGATTTGTCTTTAGGTATTTTGATATAGAATTTATTGTTTTTTTCTATTTTTTTGATGTAGTGCCCTGTTGCTATATAATTGCAATTGTGTTTTTTTGCCTCTTTCCATAAATATGGGAATTTTATTATTGTGTTGCAAGCTGAGTCTGGGTTAGGGGTTAATCCTTTCGCATAACTTTCGAACATTGGTTTGATTACTTGGTTTGAATATTCTTTTTCATAGTTTATTGTTATTAATTTTATTCCTAATTTCGATGCTATTTTTTGAGCACTCTTTCTATCTTCAATCCACGGACATTCTCCAGTTATTTTGTTTTTTTCTCCTGAGAAACATTTCATGAATGCTCCTATAACTTCATAGCCTTGTTTTTGCAAAAGCATGGCTGCGACTGCTGAATCTACTCCTCCTGACAGGCCCAATAGTACTTTTTGTTTCATGTTTCTTATAGTATTTTTTACTTTATAAAATGTAGAAAAACGTCCTTGAATGCATATAGATAAATATATAAATAACAAACTTTTATTCTCATATGTTAAAAATTCCAAAAAAATGGAGAGAGTTACCTTTAGAGGAGAGAACAAATAAAATAGTTGAATTATTTGGGATTTCTAAAAAGACTATTAACAAAATTAGAAATATTAGAGATAAAAAAATTAAATTAATAGCTTCTGCAAAAATCCAATATCAAATGTTCGGTGAGATTCATAGTTACTTGACTTGTTGGATTGCTGGTTACGGTAGTGACGTAGAAGTAAGAAATGTTTTTGGATCTACACATGCTTTAAGGTCTATTTTTATAAAGTTTGCAAGAGTTAAGGGAATAGAATATTCTTGGCAAGACATTAAAAGAGG
>CAYHJT010000257.1:0-1549 GCA_964356985.1 Candidatus Woesearchaeota archaeon | reverse complement strand
TTACAAGAGAATGAGAATGAGAAATTAAATGTGTTTTACTCCATTAATATCAATAATCATAGCAATCTTTGAGTTCTTAGTCGCTATAATAGTTCTTAGCGTATATAAAGAAAATAAAACATCAAAAATTTTAGCAGTTTTTATGTTTGTTCTTGGATTTTATCAATTTACTCAGTTCATGGTTTGTAAAACAAGTTACTCAAATCTATGGAGCACAATAGGATTTGTTACATATTCATTTTTGCCAGCAATAGGTGTTTATTTAGTTAATATATTTGTAAAAAAAATAAAAAATCCGAGAAATTTATTCATTGCCCCAATAATTGTTACATTTTACACAATAATCAATCATGATTTTATAAAAAGCGTTTCTTGCAATAAATACTTCATATCTGTAAGCACTTATGTGTTTACTCCAGAAAATTATATCTACAAATGGGTCTATATGATCTACTATTTTGGATTTATTGCCTTATGCATTTATTATTTAATACAATACATTAGAGAAGAAAAAGATTCTATAAAAAGAAAAATGGCTTTGATATTATTGATAGCATTAATAACATCATTACTTCCAGCGATAATACTATTATTCATAATTCCAGGTTTAAGATCGGGATTTCCATCAATATACTGCGAATTCTCAGTAATATTTACTATATCAACATTATACATAGCTAAGCTAGAATCCAAGCTTAATAAGAAATTATAGCATTCCTCGGATGGAAGCATGCGTTTTGGGAAGCAAAAGAAGAGATTTAAAACGGGATATTAAATAAATTTATTAAAATTTTTATCATTTTAGTCTCCATTTATAAACATTATCATGATGATCAAAGTAATAAACAATTATAATTTTATTGTTATGGTCTATTTTGAATATTAAAACAAAATTTTTATCAATATGAACTCTATTATGGGTTTGTAGGGGTTTTCTTAAGAATTTATAAATATGATCTGGATTGTTTCTTATTTCTTCTATTTTTTTATTTATAATCGCCAGTTGCTTTGGATTTTTCTTAGATAATTTAAAGAATATTTTATCTGCCTCTTCTTTCACTTCTAAGTCATACATCTACTTCAGCCCATATCTTTTAGAAAAATTATCTATTCTAATGCTATTCTGCTTTTCAATCAATTTTATTTTCTTTATAAAATCGGGTCTTAGTTCAGGCTCATCCTCTTCTTCTATATATCTTTTTACTACTAATTCAATCGCTCTACCTTTATCTTTCAATCCATATTTTGCTCTAACTATATTTAATACTCTATTAGTATTTTCATCAATTTTTACTAAAGCTTGTACCATGTTAGTTAACCTTATTTTAACTAAGTTTAACTTATTTATAAACATTTCTATTTTAACATGCAAAAAGATATAAATTAGGGCACTAAGACAAAAGATACTATGCCTCGGATGTACTTCTGACATAAAGTCCAATTGCCCTATAATTTACATAAAAAAAACAGGTTTATATATCTTACTTTTAATATAGAGCTCTGCTGAAACCCTTAGTCAATAACTTATATAATGTTATTAATCGATCAA
>CAYHJT010000256.1:0-1555 GCA_964356985.1 Candidatus Woesearchaeota archaeon | reverse complement strand
TAATTTATCTCTTCTATGTTTAATCCGTATAATTCAAATACTTTTGCATTTAACTTGTATACATTTTCTTTATCATTAGTATTTTTAATAAGAGAAACTAATCTCTCTATTTCATTTCTATCAACAATTGAAGGTATAACAATCGGGAGTTCTGCCAATTCGTAATTACTGATGTGATTATTTGAGTTTGTTATTTTAAATCTCCAATTCAGTAACATGGAATTAAGTATTCCTAATAAATAATCAAGGCCAACCTCTGAATTTCCAAAGAGAGATTCATCGAAGGTTAGAAAATTACAAGAATTACCTAAAACAATATTTTCCGGTATTTTTGTAAATTTTAAACGTTTTTCAAGATGTATATTTGATATTTGCTGACAAACAAGCCTTTCTCTTGAAATATATTTATTTTTTTCGGCTGTTTTTTTCATGAATTTTTCATCGGTAAAGAATTCGCCTAATGTATAAGAAAATTCGCTTATGTTATTTCCTCTTAGAAGAGGTAGGGATGTCCTTTGTTTCGTTATAAAGCCTTTGTCTAGAGTTAAATCTAATTCTCCTCTAGCATTACAAACTGAAGCTAGACTACGAAGCTTTGGAAATGCGTTCAACTTTTGTAAAATTTTCCAACCGATTTCACTTTCTATAACAATCGGTGCGGTTTCGCTTATTTTTTCAATATGATCAATATTTACTTCGACTCCCTCGTTAGCAAAGTCATTTTGACTAACTACTTTTGGATTGATTCGTATAATATTCCCCGGTTCTTTTTTGTCTAATGCAAAGAAACAAAAAGCTTGAGAAATATCTGGGAAAAATTCATTTTTTTCAGGAATTATATAGATTTTAAATAACTTATATTTGTTTATTATTCTTTTTCTAAGAAGCTCGCTTTGTTTATCATTTAATAATGTAATTGGAATAATTGCACCAACCTTACTTGATTGATGGGTATAGTTCTCAAGTATTTCTTCCAGAAAAATCTTGTAATAATTAAGTGTTCCTTGATTAAATTTGTAGACATTATTTGTTCTGATAAAATTTAGGACACTCTTGATATCAAGTGCGTGCTGGTTTGAGTTTAGCTCGTCTTTGTATTTGTTACCGTTTGCTTTAAGCAATTTATAAGGAGGGTTTGTCAAAACAACATCGAAACCTCCGGTAACTCTGAAAATATCCTTCGGACTTATCTTTTTTATTATTCCATTGAAATTACTAAACAAAACATCACCCTTGAAGTAATTTTTTGAATTTATTTTTATAGATATACCATATTTAGACTTGATGTAAAATGGTAATAATTTAATAAGAAGATCAATAGCCTCGGAATCAATATCTGAGAAGTAGATTTGATCAATAAATTTTTGAAAAACTTTAGAATTAAGATTGCCAATTCTTCCCAATACTTCGTCAATATAAGCAATTACGAAAATGCCCGTACCGGAACACGGTTCATAGAAACTCAATCCCGAAAGATCCTTATTTTTTGATTCACTAAGACTTTCTTTTGCGATTAAGCGTGCAATAGAATAATCAGTATAATAAATACCAAAAT
>CAYHJT010000255.1:0-1556 GCA_964356985.1 Candidatus Woesearchaeota archaeon | reverse complement strand
CCGCGATAGATTTTGTTCATTACAATATGTCTGGAAATGCATTTAATGGAAGCAGAATTGTTTCAATAAATGAGGCTAATTTTACCAATGGAACAGCCCAAAATGATGTTGGCTTGGCTTTCTATACTTTGGGAGATGCAACAAGCGCTGAAAGATTAAGGATAAGTAATACTGGAAATGTCGGCATCGGAACAACAACACCGCAGAATACGTTGAATGTGAAGGGAACAGCCAATTTCACAGACAGAATTGCGGCAGTAACAAATATACCTACTGCCGGTTCATTAGGTGTTCCTATAATAGTTGATGTTCAGAATTTAACAGGACAAGCATCAACTGTTGGTCCAGATGGTTGCGCAAATACCAATGTTAATGGACTCTACCGAGTTTCTTATCTTATTAGAACAACAACAATAGATACTGGGGGTGCTTCAAGTATATATGTTAGAGTTTCATGGAATGATGGTACTGCAGCAGTAACAGCAAATTCAATACTAAATGACCTTACAACGACAGAAACACATAATAGTTGGAATAGTGCACAAACCACTAATACTGGAGAGCTTATTTATGTTGGCAATTCTGCTGCAATTACTTATGAAACTGTTGTTAATAATCCTATTACAGATGGACGTTATTCTCTTAGAATAATTTGTGAAAAATTGAGTTGATGTGGTTATTTTATATATAATAACTTTAATATTTTTAGTAACTAACAGAGGGATTTTTGTAATAATATTTATAAAGGGGAAGTTATTAGTCAAAAAATGAAAAAAGAGAGGCTATTTCTGATTTACCTCTCTTTGATCTTAATTCTTTTTATTGCCTCTGTTTCTGCTAATATATTTTTTAATTTTTTGAATGGGATTACGGGAAAATCTGTTGAAAATAATCATATAATCATAAATGAATCTGGAAATTATTATCTCAAATTAAAATGGTATAACAGCGCGGCATATACTTATTTATATCTGAATCTTCCAAAAGAAGAAAAAAGAAAGATAGGTGAGTTTTACGGGAATCTTTCAGAAACAAATTTTTCCGATGTCTATTTGGGATATTTTAATCAAGGAGATGATTTGGAATTAAAAAGTTATGTAGCATGGAATGGAAATGTTTACCCCTATCATTATTCATCCGATATTAATTATTATAAGATAGAAGAAATTTCTAATTCACGTTGGTGGTTTAAATATGATGACGGCTTGAGTTATGGAAACCAGTATGATGACGGCGAGTTTGAAGTATACCTAAGCAATAATCCACCAGGAACATGCACTGATACTGATGGAGGAAAGGATTATTTTACAAGGGGAACTGTAAAATTTGGTGATGATGAAATCACTGATTTTTGTTATGATGATGATATTGTAGTGGAGCATTTTTGCACCGATAAAGGTATAGGCACTGAAAATTATACCTGCCCAGATGGATGTGATAAAGGGGCATGTGTGAAATCTGGATATAATCTGTCTCTCTCTCTATTTTTATCTAAGGATAGTTTTCATATGGGAGAAAAGATAACATTAAAATGAAAAACAATAACCTGATTTTCT
>CAYHJT010000254.1:0-1567 GCA_964356985.1 Candidatus Woesearchaeota archaeon | reverse complement strand
ATACAAGAAGGCTATTACAAAAGCCCCAGAAAAACAGATTTGAGAAAATTAGCTAAACTGATGGAGGTTTCTCTTGCTACTTTCCAACAACATCTGAGGGTTTCTGAAGAGAAATTAATCCCTAATATTCTTTCTTATTCTATGTAAAAATATACATACATGTTCGGTAAAAATTATTTATCTTTCAATTAACAGTTACTACTTCTAAATTTATAATGAGGTTAAAATGAAAATAAAACGAATAGGCAATATCCCCACTGATGAAGATTTAAAATTATATTTAAATCAAAGAATAATTCCTGTTAGATTTTGTTATCTTAATGAAGGGGGAAATAAATGGCACGAATTAAGACAAGATAAAACGTATGAATTGGGTGAAAGAGAATTAAAAACATTTAGTGATGGATTAACAAATATTAAAGATGTAATTGGAGTACTACCAATCAATTTAGTTCATCTTGGTCCTGGAGATGGTATTGAAACCTCTATTCTTTTTGACAAATTTAAAACGAAGAGCAATGGAATGTATGTTGGTGTTGATATAAGCGAAGAGATGATTTATAGCACCTTAAGATTAAATAAATCTTATTTTTCTGATGCAAATTCACTTTGGTATCTCACAGATATTGAGAGTGAAGGAAATTTAGAATTGGTTTGTAAGGATGTAAAGAAAAAGGGAGTAAATAGAAATTTAATAATACTATCAAATGAAGGCACTTTATTATCAAATTCTGATGTTTTTAGATATTTGAGAAATTCTATGAATAAAGAAGATTATCTTTTTTTAACCTTAGAAGGCGATGACCCAAAGAAAAGAGAAGAGATATATTCAACATACAAACTCCTAAAAACACAAAATTTACTTGCTATTGGCTTAAGGACTGCTGGGTATATTACAAGAAAAAGAAATTTCAGAGTATGCTTTAATGAAATTGAATCAAGGGTTGAAGTTTATTTTAAACCCAAAGATGAACAAGAGGTTCTTTGTTTGGCTTCATATAAACCGAGAAAAGATGAATTTAGAAATAGATTAATTAATTCTGGATTTCATATTGAATTCTTGAAATTCTATGAAGACCTACATACTTTTGCTGTGCTTTGTAAGAAGGGAGGGGAAGATGTTTAGTGAAAAATATTCTTCCCTTAATGGACAAGTAGAAAGTATTTTAGAGGTTATAGAGGTACCTTCGGAGGAAAGAGTAAAAGATATTTTAGGAAAGAGCAAAACGGAAAGATTAGGGTTGTCAGAAATTGCAGAACTTTTAGAGATGGGCAATGGTGAAATTATTGGAAGTTTTGATGTATTGAAAGATTTTATGTTAGCTAATTTTAGAAAAAGAGATGGGAATGAATTAAGAAATATTTCACCCATCTATCTCTCAAATTATTGTATAGATACTTGTGGATATTGCCAATTTTCTGCAAATAGAAAAGATACTCAGAGAACAAGATTATCACTAAGTCAACTAGAGGAAGAGGTAAGTGCGGTTATTGATGAGGGAAATCATGTTATTGAATTTACGCTCGCAACTGATACTTATTTTACACCAGATATACTAGCACAGTA
>CAYHJT010000253.1:0-1567 GCA_964356985.1 Candidatus Woesearchaeota archaeon | reverse complement strand
TTTGGCCTTTTAGTGCATTAACTTCTTTGCGTCTATTACTTAATACATAAATTAATATAGCTATTCCACCAGTTAAAACTAACATAATAATTCCATAAAGACTACTAAAAAATTCTTTAATTTTCGCCAACATTCGAAATCTCCCAAATATTCGATTTATTTCTAATTTGTTTCAAAAGTTCTACTATCTTAAACATTTCTTCGCCAGTTATAAATTCATTTTTAAGTCTATTACAATTAATACAACAAGGAACTACATTACCTACAATATAACCTTTATTGTTATCTACTCTATCCAAACTTAAACAAGTATCAGAAATATTATTTCCGCAAGCGTAATAACAATTTTTATTTTCTATAATTTTAGAGTATTCTTCAAAAGTCAATAAAAATTCTATATTCCTCTTTTTAGCTTCCCATTTTCCATAATAATACTTACCTGAAGTGGAGTTTCTATGTTTTTTAGAAGACTTCAGCAAAATATCTCTACCTTTATCGGATTTTCTATATAATCTCTGTCTATGTTTAGAACAAAGATTATTTCCTCCACCTTTTTCATTACAAAATCTGTCGCAATTTTCCGCAGAACATTTTTTAGGTTCTTTTTTACTTCTTTTTAATTTTAGAAAATTTAATTTGTATCCTACTGCTTCGTATGTTCTATTTATTTTTTCTGAAATTTCTTTATTCGATAGTTCTTCATAATTAGCTACTAAAAAATCTATCTCTGTTTTTGACCAATGTTTATTTTTCGTCATCAGAATTCTCAAATGGCTCAGCTTTATCTAAATTATCTATTTTTCTATGCTTTATGCCTTTTTCATTTATGCGCATTTCTTCATAAAATACTCTACCACTCTTGATAATATTTTTAATTGTTTTTTGTCTTTTGGACGGATTACTATTACCAGACTTAATTTCCAAAAAAGATATTGAGCCGTCGTCAAAATTAAATACAATAAAATCTATAGGTGCGCCGATAAAGTGCATCGTCTTAGGGTCATAAGGACATTCTTTTAAAAAAGGTATAAGATGTTCACTTATCTGACCTAACCTAGTTTCACTAGACTTCTTTTGCGATAATAGTGCTCTATTCTTCTCCCTTTCTTCCCCTAGTTCGTCCTGTAAATTTACTACATTCTCTTGTAATTCTTTTAATTGATCGTTAAATTTATTGTTAACAATAGCTAATTGAAGATTTCTTTTACCAAGTCTATTCTGCTGAATCACTTGATATATAAGCAACAATACTAAAATGATCCCTAATACATACTCCATTTATTCCCCTATTTTGAACCGTGTGCGGCTGCGCCTATCGCATACCCTGCCAATACTGTTAAACCTATCCCCATTAAAATAAAGGCAAAATCTCTTCTTTCTCGATTTTCTTCAACTGAAGTATATTTTAATGTTATAGTTTCTGCTCTAATTTTCCATAGTTCTGTTTTTTCCTGTTCTAATTTCAAAATTACATCGGATTCAGATTCTTTAATTTTGAGTTTTCTGATTATCGAATTTGTAGTTTGTAGTTCTTCTTCCAAAAAGCTATTATTTTTTATTTTTATCC
>CAYHJT010000252.1:0-1567 GCA_964356985.1 Candidatus Woesearchaeota archaeon | reverse complement strand
ATTTTATTGATGAGTTTGATGGTTTTAGTTGGAGTTGTGGGATTTGTTACTGCAATTCGAACAGAGAAAAGTTATCCTGGAACTACGGTAACTGCAGAATTTATTGAACAAAATTATCATTTTTTCAAAGGTTGGAATTTAGTTCAAGGAATATTAAACCCAGAATGGGTTCAATCAAATAGTAAAAATATTAGAGCAATTTATGCTTTTAATCCAATTACAAAAGAATATGTAAGATTTTATCCAAATCCTGAGAATAATAAAATTGGCGAGACAAATTATCAGTGGGAATTTCTAGCAAGTATTGGAGCATTATGGGTCTATTCAGATAAAGATTTTACATCTAATTATTGGAAATTCGCAGATTCTCCATTAACTTCAATTCCTTTATATACGGGCTGGAATTTTATAGGAATTGCATCCGATATGAAAGGGCAAAAAATTAATGATATTAAAGGAAGTTGTAATATTGTAAAAGTTTGTGATTATTCACGACAGAGTTGGGATTGTATAAGTGAAGATATTGGAGATCATACTTTTGGCGACCAAGATTCTGATATTGGAAAAGGATTAGTAGTAAAAGTATCGAACGACTGCAAATTAGGAGAATCTATAAGTCAAGTTCCGCAATTACCAAACTAAAACATATAATTAAAAAATGACAAACAAAAGAGGAATGAGTGCATGGATATGGATTTTAATAATCCTAATTATCATAATTGTTGGAGTAGGGCTTTATTTCTTGCTTTCAGGCGGAAGTGATGGCGGAATTTTAGGGAGCTCAATACCTCAACCTCCTGCATTGCCTTCTGGATAATTTTGAACTCGCCGAAAGTTATTTAAATGAAAGGATTAATTATATAATCATATACACCCCAGGTTTGCACTGCAACCCTGGGTTTTCATATCCTTCTATAAAGATTTATTAAACTCATTTCTATTTGGTTTTATGCCTGAAAAAGAGAATAAAAAAGAAGAAAGAATTATGGTATTTATTGATGGAAGCAATGTATATCATATTGTAAAAGCGCTTCTCCCAGATAAAAAGCAATTTGATTTCAATTTTGAAAAAATGCTTAGCTACATTATTGGAAAGAGAAAACTTGTAAGATTCTATTATTACAATGCCCCTCTCGATAGAAAGAAAAACGAAGAAAGTTACATGAAACAGCAAAGATTCTTCGATAAAATCAGAAAAATTCAGAAATGTAACTTTGTCTTATGTAGAATGCAAAAAAGAAAAGTAGATGGTAAAACGATTTATGAAGTAAAAGAGGATGATATTCGTCTTGCTGTGGATATGGTAAAACTCGCTTATAATAACGCTTATGATACTGCTATTTTAATCAGTAGCGATGGAGATTTTGTACCTGTAATTCAGGCAGTTAAAGAAATTGGTAAAAATGTTGAGAATGTTGGTTTTGAGAATAGAATTTCGTATCACCTACAACAAGAAACAGACAAATTTATTAAATTGAAAAAAGATATAATTGACAGCTTTTTTGATTAAAATGTTTCATTTACTAGCTAAACAAACATCCCAACTAAACATTTAAAATCTATTCAA
>CAYHJT010000251.1:0-1572 GCA_964356985.1 Candidatus Woesearchaeota archaeon | reverse complement strand
TTCCAAAGCTTCTCTATATATATCTTCCATTATTTTATTTTAGCACAGAAATCAGAGTTATGATTTAAGAATTTAGGATCTTTTTATATAATATTATCCATTCTTCTACATCCAAAAAATCCGTGTCACCCTGTTTGGGAGCAACTATATAAGCACTATCAACTATAAAATTATTTTTTAGGTCAAGATTTTTTATTATTCTGAGTTTTTCATTTTCGGGCATTAGTTTATATATAAGACTTATGTGGGGTTTGAAATTTTTAACACTACTTTTATCTGTTTTTTTACTCAACGCAGTAAAAAGATTTTTTAAGATATCACTCAGCTCAAATTCTATAAAAACTGTTTTGAAAAACAATTTGCTTTGATTAAGTTTTGTTTTCTTGATAACAAAAGGTCTTTCATCTTCAAATACCTCATCTATGGTAGATCTTAAATCATCAAAATTTATCGTAGTGCCTCCAAGAAGAGTTAAATGAGGAATAAAAGCTGGGGAATCATATCTTTGCGCTAAATTTTTGACAATCTTACTTAGCTCTTTTTCTTCTTGAGGAACGAGCCAAACAGAGAACATACTATCCATAATATAGATCCATGCTTGATATATTTTAATTTTATCATAAGATAAAGGTTTGAAAGAGAGGAGGGGTATGATAGACTTTGTAATATGAAGGTTGGTTTTATTGGTTTAGGAAAGATGAGGGAGCCGTATGGCTTCAAAATTCCTTTACCGCAAAAATGATTTCTGCTCTTCGCAATGCCTTTGGGGGAGCATAAGGTAAAAAAGAAATCATAGCTTAGTCTTTAGACGAGGAGGTATAAACGATAACTTCTCTCACCGTTTCTGTTTCTGGAGCTAATACGGCAAGTTGTGAAAGAAGGCTAACTGTCCGCCTATCATCTTGAAGATCTAATACCTCATAGAGAACAGTTCCCCTAATATCTTCATAAACACAAGTGACCAATCTATCTGGCTGTTGCCTCTGAAATCGAATTATTCTATATAGGTCAAACGCAGAAGGTTTATGTATATTTACTTGCGTGACCTGATCTACTTCACGTTCTCTTTTCATAATAACTTGAAATTATATTACAAATTTTATAATTATGCTATACTCGTTTTACCCTTCGACAAACTCAGGGCAAGAATGAAATATTCTAAGCTGTTTGGAAAAACTATCAAGGACAGTCCTAAAGATGAGACTTCGGTGAATGCCCGATTGTTAATTCAGGCAGGATTTATAAGAAAGGAAATGGCGGGAGTTTACAATTTTTTGCCTTTAGGGCTTAAGGGTTTAAAAAAAATCGAAAATATTATACGGGAAGAAATGAACAGCGCGGGAGGACAGGAACTTCTATTGGTTTCGCTTCAGAACAAATCAAACTGGGAAAAGACAAGCAGATGGAATAATTTTGATGCGCTCTTTAAAGTTAAAAGCAGGCATGATCTTGAATATGCACTTGGGCCAACTCACGAGGAAGTCTTGGTGCCGATAGTTTCTAATTTTGTTTCATCCTACAAAGAGTTACCATTAAAACTTTATCAGATTCAAAATAAATTCAGGGATGAGG
>CAYHJT010000250.1:0-1575 GCA_964356985.1 Candidatus Woesearchaeota archaeon | reverse complement strand
CAAATTCCTAAAGGGGATTATTGTACTTTAATAACCAAAAATAAAGATATTTTAGAAGAATATGCCTTTGATATAAAAAAAGAGTTTAAAAAAGTAAATATATTCCATACTTATATAATAGAAGATATTGAAATTCCAGAGAAATATAAAGATGATTTTAATTTAGCCAGATTATACTCTATAAGAAAAGGGGAAATAGTAAGAAAACTAATTATTGATGGCAAGGAGTCTATAAATGAAATAAACTTTGAAGCTTAATCTAATAAAGAAAAGAATATAAATTATTAATATACTTTTTAAATAATGGAAAAAAGAGGTGCCTCAAGAAAAATTAATACTATTCTATTTTTATTAATTATGATACTCCTGGCTTATTTTGTATTTGCTGTTGCTCCAACTGTTAATTTAGTCTCTCCATCTAATGGAACAACAGACACAGATGGGAATATAACTTTTATTTGTAATATAACTGATGACAATGATATACAAAATGTTTCAATGTACTGGAATTATACTGGATCTTGGGCTATTCTAAGCACTTTAAAAAGAGGGGTTGACTTTTCTACAACAGGAGACGGCACAAATAAAACTGTTTCTTTCAACGGGGCTAACACCACCGCTTACGCTGTAGAATCTTCAAATGTTAGTGGTATTAGGGTAGGCAACAGAACATTAGATGGTAATATTACAGCGGCAAATGATGCATGGCAACCAGTTGCAGATCCTACTCCAACAGCCTCTCAATGGGTTAGAATAATATTAAATGATACTTATTCAATTCATGGCATAGCTCAGGATTTTTATAATGATACATACTCATGTCAAAATTATACCTTAAGTGCAAGCTTAGATAATATAACATACACAACAGTTAATACTACTATAAATTGGAATACTGGAGATCCTAATACTACTTTCTCAGCTACAAATGGAAAATATGTTTTAGTAAATTGTACTGGTACTGATAATAATGTGCCAGCTACAGCAGAACCATCCATACTTGAGATATATTTATATGGTAGAAGATTAACAGGGGCAACTTCCACCAATGTTACCTTTAATAAAACTAATCTGGTTGTTGATGGCAATTATAAATGGAATTGTCAAGCTTATGATACTATTAATCAATCTGTTTATGGAGCAAATAACTTTACTTTTACTTTAGATACCCCCGCAACTATAAATGACTTTTACCAATATCCATTAACAGTAGGAACAGGAAATAAAACTTATGCATATTGTAATGCTACTAGTCCTGGTTACAACCCAGACATACTAAATGTTTCAATTCAATATAAGAAAAATACAAGTGGCACTTGGATTAATGCCACACCAGAATTTTTGACTAATAAAACAATTTTTTCTATTGGAGACTCTCATACTGCTGGATCTACATTACATAACCCAAATCCAGACTTTTATGCAGGAGATGACCCATTAAATAGTAGTTTTCAATATTGGTTAGATGTCAATATGAATTCAAATGCAAGTGTAAGAAACTCTTCAAATTGGTCAGTATATAATAGGGGAGTAGGTGGAGAAACATGTGATAATGTCATTACTAGATTTAACCAA
>CAYHJT010000249.1:0-1587 GCA_964356985.1 Candidatus Woesearchaeota archaeon | reverse complement strand
CGAGAAGTTTAGTTTTCCACTTGCTGAACTACTGGGAATAAAGAAAGTGTTTTAAATCGTGTTTTTAAATGATTTAATAGTGGGCCTGTAGTCTAGCGGTTAATTCCAAAAGAATCCGTAGATGACATCTCGTTGACGATCAGAATTGGTTAACAACCTGATTTAAAATCGAGAAGGTCGGCAGTTCAAATGGTCTTTCTTTTGAAAAAAGAAACGTTGGCGAAAGAAGACGTAAAGAAGGCTTTGAAAGTCTGCCCGGGCCCAAATTCGCTTAAAGATCGCTCAGTATCCCCTAAAGCAGATTCTCTACTCAATAATTAATAGAAAAAAGCAAGTAATACCTTGCGGTATCACTTGCTTATCACATGAAATATAAGAAACACTTAAAGGAATTTATGTATAAATCTTTCGCACCATTCTCTAGGAACAGCATTATTTTACAAGAAGATTATATTTACCCCATAATTGAAGCTGCAAGATCAAACTGTTATGTAGAGAACACAGGCAATAAAGCTGATTCCTTACATAGGAGAATAAAACAAACATACGAAGAAGATATTGTAAAGGCCTATACAAAAATTATCTTTCCTTTACTTAAATATCAAAGAATCCACAATCCACTGATTGCTATTGATTTCACAGATGAAAATTTTTATGGATTATTCAGCGATATTAATCTTCACCCGTGGACTGGAGAAGACGGAATAACTGCACATTACAGGTTTGCAGTCATTTCTTTGGTTGGGGAATATAAGATTCCATTAATTGCAATTCCTGTGCATAACGGTATGTATAAAGAAGACATTGTTAATTATTTTCTAAGTATAGCTAAAAAGATATTTAGGAAAATATCCGCTGTTCTCTTGGATGCAGGATTCTATTCTGGGGCAGTTATACAAGCATTAGACAAGGAAAAATACCTGATTAGAGCCCCACAGAACAGTAAAATCAAGGAGTTCATTATAGACACGCCAGAAGATGAATGGAAAATATTTAAACATGAAATAGAATGGTTAGCTGATAAAACTACTAATAGTGTAAATACAAATATTGTAATTGTAAGGAATGTAAAGCTTCGTAACACACTAGTTGACTGCAGCTATGCAACAAACATAAAGTTAAGTAATGGAATAGACTATACGTATTTGTATTGTAAAAGATGGCAGATAGAAACAAACTTCAGGATGGAAGACCAGGTGCATATCAAAAGCAAATCTGTAATCCCGATAATAAGATACTTTTATTTTATGATAAGTTTATTATTGCATGCATTATGGCTTCTCTTTTACCGCCATAAAATTGCATTTGATACGTTTAAGATACAATTAGCAAGTGAATATTTATTTTTACAAATGAGAATCCCTTACATTTCTCCTTCCCTATGAGTATTATAAGATAGCGAGAGCTATCTTAAATTTCCAGATTCTCACATAGAAGATTATTTTTTATATAATACAATAACAAAGGCATCAAATATAACTTTACTAAAAAGACCAATTAAAACTGTTTAAACTAACACTTACGGAGATACTGTCGCTTTCAAAAGTTTTATAAATAAGGGTTAATTTAAGTTAATAATGAGAGTTG
>CAYHJT010000248.1:0-1590 GCA_964356985.1 Candidatus Woesearchaeota archaeon | reverse complement strand
TAAACACAATAATTGGATTAGGAGGATTAATGGGATGTGATAGCGAAACTAAAATAATCCCAATGGCACATTATAGCGAAGAAGTTGATAGTTTTTATGTAACTTATAATGTTGACCATGTTTGTAATCCCTTTTTTTCATATGAAAATAATAGTATGGGAATTGAGTTACCAAATAGAGATTATATATGGATAGAAGATAAGAAAGCAGATGGTCAATTAGATAGAATAAGTCATTCCGATGGTTATGGTGGAAATCCAAAAAAACCATTCCCTAAATTCTTAGATAATAAAAAGAAAATTACTAAATTTTATAATTTGCTTCGAGAAAGAGTTAAAATACCAATGTATAAATAATAATAGTGTGTTTGAAATTAAATAACTTATTACTCATTTCATAGGAGCACATTCATATTAGAATTTAATCATTTAATATATTTAGATTATTTACTATAATTTTTATTTCTTCAATTTTCAAACTATTTTTAAAAGCTATTATTTCTGGATTAAATTTCATTGCAATACTAATCATCTCCTTTGCTGATTCTTTTGTTGCAGGATTATTCAGTGAAGGAGCAACATAATATTGTTTATCAATCCTTTCTTCTTTAGCTTTTGAAAAAATAGCATATAACTCTTTCTGATTAAAAAATTCTCTCAATAATATTGCAGTTCCAGAATGATTTTCACATTTTATCCCGCACTTAAAGAAGAGCGATTGAACATTATTATACATTGAATAATAACTTTGTATTATTGCACTTTCAAAATATCCATTATTATAAGCAAGAGTTGCAACTTCTCTGCATTCAACACTCTTTTTTTCATAAGACAAAGATATTTGTTCAGAGCCCTCAACAATTTCCAACTTGCCTTCTTTTTTCAGTTTATTTAAAAAATTCAAGTTTTTCATAAAAAGCTTCTCCTCCATTAATAAGGATATGATTTTTTATTATCTCTTTAATTAATAAATCATTTTTATTAAAATTGCCTATCTTAACACTCAATAAGTCATTTATCTTTTTTAGATTTTCTTTTATCTTCTTATCTGTTGTTTCAACGTAAATATCAATATCACTATCGTCTTTTGGAATGAATTTAGCATAGCTTCCGAACAATAGAATCATTTTATTAGGATATTTTTCTATAATTTCTTTGAATAATGGTTCAAGAAATTGATATTTCTTTACTAATTTTGCAAGTTTATAACTCTCAGCATTTATAATATAAGTTTTTGCAATAATATTCTTTTTAATAAAATAAATGTGATTTCTTCCTTCTCTCTTATAATCTAGAACATTATATTGTCTAAGTTCATTAAGTATTGATTGTATTCTTGTAAGAGAGGTTTTTAATTCCTTGGCTAATTCCCTTCCATACATATCTTTATTTAATAATAAAAGAAGAACCTCATATTCATAATTGACTTTTATTTGTGTCATATGAATTTTAAATAAATCATAACTATTTAAATGTTTTTGTTTATACCTTAAAAATAATTAGAATATCACTAAATTTTCATACAAAATTATCACTCAATCAAATCCTTCACAAGATTAGCCATAACTCCCAAAAATTCATCTGCCTGCTC
>CAYHJT010000247.1:0-1592 GCA_964356985.1 Candidatus Woesearchaeota archaeon | reverse complement strand
AGTTCTTCATTCCCCTTAAGTTTAGGAAGAAATCCAGCGATAATATCTACTTTTTCAAGCTTCTTTGTAGTAGACGCAAGTTTCTCATAAAGTTCTGTAAATTCCGAATATAACATGAAAAAAGAAAGAATTAATTACAATTAAAGCTTGCGGTCTTTCTTCACTAAACCCAAATGTTCTCTATTATAAACAACTAAGGAAGCAAGACCTATAATAATCAACAATAAACCTATAATAAAAGTTCCTTTTTCTCCAAATAAACCTATAACTGCACCAGTAATAAAAGAAATAGCGCTTTTGCCAGAATCACGTTCTAATTGGATAGAGCTCAAGCTAAGATTTTGAATAGGGAGAGTTATTCTTCTCCTTCCACCTTCTTCCTCTTCTTTATCATCTTTAGTAGGGATTAATTGTATTATATTAAAAGAATTAGAAACACTTTGAACTGACTTAATAGAATCTCTACACAAGACCTTCCAGTCATAATCTCCTAATGAAAGTACTGAACTTCCATGTCCAAGCCAGCTGGATTCATCAAATGTGGACTTTAACTTAAACTTACTACCAGCCCCATCAATATAGATTAAACAAGAAGGCACATCTTTAGGGTTAAATAATGATTTATTAACAAAAAATGTAAAATCTACTTGAACCTCACTAGAAGTAGTTTGAATTTCTAAATTATCGTCAGGAGAAACTAATTGAATAGCATGCTCATTAACCGAATGAAGAACAGAAGTCCAGTGAGGTTCTAAACTAGTTCCATTAAAGTCATCCTTTATCCACAAGTGCAACTCTAAATTGCTATTTGTTTGTAAAAATCTAGTCTCTAAAAGCATTGGCAGATAAACATGTGAAGCAACCAAAGTGTCATTAAGTAAGATTGTATTTGAACTGGATCTCAATCCATATTCAACAAGTTCTATATTACTCTCACCTGTATTGTTATTTACAGTTACATTAACAGTAACATTAGTAGCATTCAAAATGGGTATATCTTCTAAAAAGAATTGACTCCAATAAGTTCCGTTGGATATTTCTACAGTAGAATTAGAAGAATAAAATACTCCTGTTGAAACAAATTCATCTAAATACAAATAAGCAGTATCGAACCATCCATGATACCAAACATAATTAATTTTTACATTAAAATTATTAGAAGAATCAAAGGGTATCTGGATAGATTGATGAAAATTGCTTTCATTTAATCCAGTAAATGTTATATTATCAGAAGTATTATTTATATAAAATGAGTAAGTAATGTTAGGAGGAAGATACTCCAGAGTTCCAAAGTAATCTGATTTACTAAAGCCTTTAGAATCCAAAGAAGATACACTAAATGCTAAATAAAATATTAAAAGCAAAAGAAATAACTTAATTAAATTCATAAAAGTACGCTTGAAAAACAGTTTATAAATAAATGTATAATTTTTACGACATAAACTAGAGCCATCCTCTCTTTCTAATTCCTCCATCATATATTTGAAAAGCAAGAGACTTTTCTTCTATAGATCTATGCTTCCTCAAATAAGCAATTCTTTTTCCAGAACTATTTTCCAGTTCAATTAAACATTTGCTCCAGTATCTAACTA
>CAYHJT010000246.1:0-1596 GCA_964356985.1 Candidatus Woesearchaeota archaeon | reverse complement strand
TCTGTCCTATAGGGGTTCCACCCTTAACATTTTCAGCCAGAGCTCTTGCGAATTCCAAGAATTGCTCATTCTTTTCTTTTTCAAGATTAGTTTCAAATATTGTAGTTACAACAAAAGGAAGCGCAATAACAGCCATTGCTATTCCAATAAGAAAATAGAATAAATTCTCTCCAAAAAAGAATATAAAATCAACTATTATTAATATTAATCCAAATATTATTCCTATCCAGTTTGCCTTTTTTAGTATCATTTTATTTTAGTGTTCCAGTACTCATTTAAGTAAGTTATTTTGCCCCCTTTCATATTAATTAACATAATTCCGGCCATAATATTTTTCTTTTTTTTGTAAAGATTTTCACACTCCCATTCTGCAAATCCTGTTATTTTGTCATTTGATATATAGCACTTCTTTAATCTAAATTTAATGCTTTCAGTTTCTTTAACAACAGTATTGTTCCAGAAGTTAGCAATCTCTTTATGTCCTTTGTATGGTTTTGATATAGGGCTCTCAAGATAAATTCCTTTCTCAGAAAAGCAAGATATTAATAAATCAGTATCTTGATTAATCCAAGCTTTTCCATATTTTTTCATTACTTCTTTTATTTGTTTGATATTCATTTTTAGTAGTTGGGTTGTTTCATATGCAGAAATGCAATAAATATTACATTTACAATAGCAACTAAACCAATAATTGCAGTAGTCATCTGAGTGGGATTGAACCCCGTGCTTATTTTAGATATAGATATTATAACAAGAAGCATTACCATTATCATAGGTGTAGCAATTACAATACTAATATATAAGTCCATGAATGTCTCAGCAGATTTATTTGCTTTCTCTCTTTCAAGTCTATATTCAAGCAATAAACTTTCAGCTCTCTTCTCAAAGAATTTTTTCATGTCCCCCCCAGAGTTTATTGTGACTGCCATTCCATTAAGCAGCTCTGAAAATTTAGAGCTGGGAGTGGATAAAGAAACATTTCTTAAAGCAGTGCTTAAATCGTATCCGTAAAGATTTGTTTGATTCAATATTTTGGTAAACTCATTTCCAGCAAATTCATACTCTTTGCTTGTTGCAATTATTCTAAATAATTCAACTGGTTCAATACCACTTCCCGAAATAGATGCCATATGAATAACTACAAAAGGAATTTCTTGATTTATTTTTCCAGCGGTTGATTTCTTTTCAGCAGCTGGATATGAATATAAAACTAAAAAAGCTAACCCAGGAACTGCTAATAAAACCCATAATATTTTCACAAATCTTAACAGGTATGACCCAGAATAAACTTCTATTGATAAATTGAGAAAATCAAAACTAAAAAATAGAAAGAATATCATTACAAATACACCAAGAATAGATGCAAGCACTATCGTCATAAACATCATCGACAAATAAGTTGTTGAAAGTATGTTCAAATTGCTCTTTCTTATATCAAGTATCAATGATTTGAATGATCCCTCACTTACAAGCTTCTGAGAGAAGTTAAAAAATACCTTGTTGGCAAATTTACCATACCAGTTTGTTGTATTAAATTTCTCAAGCTTCTTTGGCTTTTCTTTTTGCCTCTTTTTTATCTTTTTAATTAGCTGAGAG
>CAYHJT010000245.1:0-1604 GCA_964356985.1 Candidatus Woesearchaeota archaeon | reverse complement strand
GCGTAGATGATGAGATTGTTTTTGATTCAATAACAGAAGATATTAGTAACGATGTTAGAAATTTTATTAAAGCTATTAGAAGGACTAAGAACCTTTAAGTTAAGAATGTCTTTTTATTTTACTTATAAAAATAAAATCTATCTTTTTCACACATAACTCCAAGAATCAAATCAGAATTATATTTCTTATTTTCTAAATAATGTTTTACATCAACATCAGAAGGAATACATCTTCTAAATGGATGACTATGTAGATCTATTAAAGCATCATCATCGCATTTATCAGCAATTACAGAATTAAATGTCTGTAAATAAGTCTTAGGTTGAATTACTTCTTCTATTACATAATTATTATTTTCTATTTTCCCGTATAAACATACTTTAAATTCCTTATCTAAATTATCATTATAAATGCTGATTAGTTTATCATAAGATTCATTTGTAAAAGTTATATTTATACCTTTAAGAACTACCTTATTTTCACTTATTTTTGAACTTAATAATAAACTTTCAACAATGCTTCTTATTTCAGAATTAGTTAATAAATATGTTAGTATAAGTATAATTAGGAATATAGCTAATATAATTATTATTACTTTTTTAATAATACTCGGTTTTTCTTCCTCTTCCATAAATATAGAAATAAATTAGATTTTATAAATACTTATGCACAAGGTTTAGGTCCTCCTTTAAATACGTAGTTTACTAAATAAATTATATCTCCAAGATTTACTTTACCATCTTTATTAACATCTCCAGCTGCTAATGGATTAGGTGAAGGACCTCCTTTAAATATATAATTGACTAAGTAAATAATATCTCCTAAATTTACTTTATTATCACTATTTGTATCACCACATGTAAACGAAGGTGCACAGCTATTTTTACAAAAACCACCACAATCTATCCCTTGTTCACCATTATCTTGTATCCCATTAGTACATAAAAACTACTTTCAAACAAATCAAAAAAACATACCTTTGCACCTATAACAACCAGAACCAACAATGTAATACAAAGCTACAAATAAAAATACTGAATAATAACAAAAAATAGAGGCAGGAAAAGGAAAGCCCTCAACGAATTGAAAGTAATGATTGAGTTGGCGGAAACGGATGTTGTAAAGCATACGTGAATCTGTTATAAATTGCAAGCGATGGATATCACACCCTTAGGTCATGCTTCTTTTAAAATTCGCGGCAAACACGTGACCCTCGTGACCGATCCGTTTGTCTCAGAGACGGTGGGGTTAAAATTTCCCAAACATACGGCAGCAGACATTGTCACGGTCTCACACGAACATGAAGACCATAGCGGTGTGTCTCAGATAGAAGGATCTCCATTTGTTGTCTCTGGTCCGGGTGAGTATGAAATAAAGGGAGTTGGTATCGTGGGACTTGCGACATGGCATGATGCCGAGAATGGGACGAGCCGTGGCGCCAATACCATCTACCTCATGGAGATAGACAAAGTCGTCGTGGCACACCTCGGGGATCTAGGGCATATTCTGAGCGCAGAACAAATAGATGAGCTTGATGGCGTAGATATTCTCTGTATTCCGGTAGGAGGCATATATACGATCGGACCAAAAGAAGCAGCGGAAGT
>CAYHJT010000244.1:0-1613 GCA_964356985.1 Candidatus Woesearchaeota archaeon | reverse complement strand
TAGATGAAACAGCTAATTTATTAAATGTTTCAGAAGGACTTATTTCTTTATTATCTGATACTATTTTTATACTCACCTTTAATTACAAGATAGATCAAATTAATCCTGCCCTTCTTAGACACGGAAGATGTCTAGGAAAAATAGAATTAAAATTATTGCCGTATGAGTATTCTCAAAAGTTAGTGCCTTTTGAAATTCCAATAAAATCTTACTCGCTGGCTGACATATATGCTATGAGAGATTCTGGAGGCACTTTACTTGAAGAAAATGTTAATGGTAGAAAAAATTTAATATTATAGGAATAATTATACCTATTTACTTTTAATATTTAATGTAATATAATATTTATTTAGTAGTATGGATGGAGAAAAAATGAGAGACCCCACTAGAATTGATAGAATTTTAAAACTTATTTCAGAAATTTGGAAAGAACACCCAGATTTAAGACTGTGCCAACTTATTGAGAATAGTCTAGGGTCTTGCTGTCTCTATTATTGTGAGGATGACAGTTTAGAGAAATATTTGAAAAAGTTTTATTTAAGGTTTTTAAATGAAAATATGTATAAAATGCAATAATAAATATAAACTTGAAAGCAATTCACAAAAACAATGCACTAAATGTAAAAATAAACAGGTTTTATGTGCCTGTGCGTGTGGAGATTATGCAAAACCTGGAAGAAAATTTATTCGTGGGCACAATATGCGTGGTAGAGAAGTATCTCAATCAACTAGAGAAAAATGCAGAAAAAATGGGTTAGGTAAAAAAGCTTCTGAGGATACAAAGAATAAATTACGCAAAGCTTCGTTAGGTAATCAAAGAGCAAAAGGACATACAAAAACTCCCAAGGGAATTGAAAAGATACGTCAAGTTAATTCTAGAGAAAATTTATCAGATGAAAGAATAAATCAATTAAAAAGACAAGCATATGAAAAATTACAAGACCCAAATAGTAATTTTGGGTGGCCAAACGGAGAGTCTTATCCTGAAAAATATTTTAGAGAATTTCTTGAAGCTTGGGGCTCTATAAAAGATGTAGATTTCTTTCAAGAGTATCAAGTGGGGAGATATTCCCTTGATTTTGTCTTCATAGATGATCCTGAAAAAATGCGGTACATTGAGATAGATGGTTCTCAGCATGATACTCCAAAGGCTATCGAGCACGACAGAACTCGAGATAAATATCTTCAAAGTCAAGGTTTGACTGGAATGAGAATACCGGCTAGAGAGTTAAAAGAGTTCTTAAGACCCTTATGGCCTAAAATCGGGGATGACCTAGAAACTAAACTGAAAGAAACATATTTATCTAAAGAAAATGCTATTCGCATAAATTTTCCTCAGATTAAAGAAAAAATAGATAATGAATAAAGTTAAACTTTGGGACACTAGAAAATGGCTGGAACCGCACAGCCTGGCGGAGATAGCTGGCTGGACGAGGTTCTTGACCATGAGCTTGCTCACTTACTAGGGCTACAGCATGAGGCCGACACCTTCATGGCGGCGGTGCTGGAGCTTCACAACCGAGTGGTCACAGCAACACAAAAGGCGCAGGTGCGGACCGCAGCCTACAGGATTGGGAGCTTGTAAATGAACAGTCAGCCAGGATGTCCCCGTT
>CAYHJT010000243.1:0-1621 GCA_964356985.1 Candidatus Woesearchaeota archaeon | reverse complement strand
CTTTTTTGATTCTATCCACGAATCAACCAATTCCTTTGGAGAATCCCATTTCTGAGTGGACTTATTGCGCTCTGGACCAAAAGTTCTCCAGCAGAATGTACATGAAAAAGTGCAATTGTCTAAAGTTGGAGTAACTTGCATGCATCTTGAAGAATCTATGCCATACCAACCTTTGTAGCAATTTTTTCCACCAGTTAATTTTGATTTAGTCCAGCGACAAATCTCTATGCCAGAATGTTTATTAGATCCGACAATCTTGTAACCGCTTTTTTGATATCTTTTTATTTGCAATTCAGATAATTTTTGCTTTTGAAGAGTCATTTCAATTTTTTTATTATAACAATATTTAAATATTGTTGTTTAAATCATAATTTTATAAAAGGAGGCAAAATATGTACCATCCGGGAAAAGTTTTAGAAGTTTTAAGCAATTTAGATAAAAACATAAAATCTAGCGATGATTCCACTCAAGCAATAATCGAAATGTGGGATGAAAACCAGTTTACTTTTTTAGTAGCTCAAACATTAAGCAAAAAACTAAAGAAAGGCGACGTAGTATTAGTGGATTACAGACCTATGTCTGATAAATTGCCTATACCAAATCATACTATAGTTAAAATTTTGGGAAACAAGCTTGGACAGGATGTTTGGAGACAATACACAAAATTCCATGAAAAGAACAAGCAGGCAGCTGCAAAGACTGTATCTCAAAATAATATGATTCCACAATATATGGGCTAAAATATGAATATTAGGAAGATAAAAAAATCAGAGATAAAGAAATTTTCTGAATTTTCTTCTTTTATTATTTCTAATGTAGATCACGACAAAAAAGAAATTGCTTTAAAGGAATCTAAAAAATATTCTATAGATTCTTAAAAAATGGATATTCTAATAAAAATAATCTGTATATTGCTTGTGAAGAAGATAATAAATTTTTAGGATTCTCCTCAGGGTATTTATATTCTGGAGTTTTTTGGGGGGATTGGATGGGTGTAGAAAAAAGTTCTAGAAGGAATAAAATTGGTATTAATTTAATAAAATTTATTGAGGTTGAAGCAAAAAAATTAGGTGCTCATAAAATTTCTTTAGTTACTAGAACTAATAATAACAACTCAATAAGTATGCTTAAAAAAATGAACTATAAGAAAATTGCTAATCTTAAAAGACATTGGTATAAAGAAGATTTTTATATGTGGGAGAAATTTATTTAAATAAATAAAATTAACCAATCTTTGAGATGGAAATAATAAGTATATTATTCATTATTTTTGGGAATAATCATGATGCTAGACGGTTTTGGAGTCCATATCCTTGAATATGTTTCACCAGTAACCACTTGCTTAGTTGTAGGATTTTTCTTCTATAAGTCAAGAAAAGAGCTAAAAAAATTGAAAACATAAAGTTTATAAATCATTTATTAATCGTTAATATTGGACGATCATAGTGGTTTGGAAATACCCGCTCTCGTTTCGAACGCGGAAGTCAAGCAAACCTACGTTCCAAGTTGTACTATACTCAGTATGGGAAGCTTGGGAAGTTGTCCACCCCTTTATTCACCATATTTCTAAGAATTATTTTTTAATTTATTCTATAAATATATTTATTTTATTTATAACTAA
>CAYHJT010000242.1:0-1638 GCA_964356985.1 Candidatus Woesearchaeota archaeon | reverse complement strand
TATAAAAATAGAGGATTTTGTTTGTAATTCTTTAATTTTCTCAACTGTTTTAGACTTATCAATTAATCTTTCCCTAAATGCACGCAAGAGAAGACCTATGCTTCCATGTGCTTCTAAACCGTAACTTTTGGCCGCTATTCTTGCATCCAAATCGTCTGTAAAAAAGAAATTTACTTTTTCCTGTAATGCAAGCACTATTGCTACCGATTCTCCTAAATCCAGCGAATGCTGGTTTGAAATTATAGTTATTCTGTCCTTGAATTCTTGGTTTATTTTTTTGATAGTAATTTCTTTGGGAATAAATATTTTATGTTTATGTAATTCCGACTCAACTTCTTGTGGAATAATTGTGAGATATAGATTATATAAAATGGGCAAGGAGTTTATTTCTGAAAGGTGAATGACTGGTCCTGTGTCTGAAACTGCTCTATTTTCCATACAAACCCCATTGGATATCTTCCTTTATTGCTGATTCCAACTGGGCAATTTTTAATTTTTTGATTAGCTCGCGTAAAGCATCCCGAATTAATTCTGATTTATTTGCATACCATCCCTGATTGATTAATTCTTCCATTTCCCCAACAATCCTTTTCGTTACTTTTGCTGGGACTGTCTCCATATCACTGTTTTCCATATAATATTACTGGAGTAATACTTTATAAATGTTACTTTTACTTTATTTTTCCAAGACTATTCTAACATCTACAGCTTTGCCGTCCCTGCTGTTTAAAATGTAAGGGTTTATATCAAGTTCTTTTATGTTTTTGTGTTTTTGTGGTAGATTAGATATTGCGATAAGATTTTCTTTTAATATTTCTGTATTAAGTTTTATATTTCTAAATCCATGAAATAGTTCTTTTGATTTAAGTCCGTCAATCATGCTTTGAGCATCTTCTTTTGTTATGGGACACTTTCTTATTGAAATATCTTTGAAAAGTTCTGCAAAAATTCCACCCATACCTAAAACTATTACATGCCTGAAAGTCTCGTCTTTTTTTAGGCCAATTATTAACTGCTGACCTTCAATAAATTCCTGAACTAAAAATCCATCGGTTTTTATTTTGTTCTTCTTTGCAACATCTACTAACTCATCAAATCCGTTGGATAATTCAGATTGGTGCCGTATTATTTTCACTCCGCCTATTTCTGTCTTATGAATTGCCTGCTCTGAAACTATTTTCAGAACGAGAGGTGCTTTTATTGAGATTTCTGAAGATTTTCTTACTAATTGTGATTGGGGGACTGATATGGACTTGCTGATGAATTTCTGCGATTCATAAGCATCCAATACTTCTTGCTTCATTGTTCTTTGAAGATTGCTTATATTAAATAGATTTGGTTTGTCTAAAAGTCTGCTGTTCTGTTTTGGATAGGTATGTTTAAAAATAATTGATATTTTTATTGTTTATGGATTGGTATACTTTTATACTTACTTCTGTGCTTGATGTTTCTTCTCTATCTGGTACACCTGCTGTTCCTCCAATACCTTTGCCTGAGCCCTTTGTTACAGATAATCGCCCTGAAAAGTATTTTATTTATGAACCTAAAAAAAGATTGTTTGTTGATAGAGTTGTTAGAAATAACAAGCCTTCGCATAGCAGGAATGAGGACTTGAGTGCACTAAGAAATTTTGCCTCA
>CAYHJT010000241.1:0-1647 GCA_964356985.1 Candidatus Woesearchaeota archaeon | reverse complement strand
ATAAGCGAACTGAACAATATTTTCAGAAGCATCTCTTACAGTTCCATCATACTCAACTTTTAAATCTTGCAATGCGCTTGCTAACCTTCTGTATAAATAACCTGATTTAGGAGTTCTTAATGCAAGATCCATAAGTGCATCTCTCCCAGTCATTGCACTAAAGAAGTATTCTGTTGGCTTCATTCCTTGTTTATATCCTTTTTCTACAAAGCCTCTGGCCTCAGGACCCTTATCTCCTTTTTTAAAAACAGTAAGTGTTCTATCTTTATAGCCTCCTCTAATTCTTCTGCCCCCGATAGTTTGCTGACCAACACACGCGGCCATCATACTTATATTAAGTAAATTGCCTTTGGCTCCTGAATTAGCCATGATTAAACTATGATTATTTTCTTCTGAAACCCCCTGAGAAACATTTTTTCCTATATCATTTCTTACTCTATTTAGGATTTCAACAATTCTTATCTCTAAAGTCTCTTCTATTGTGTTTCCTGGCAATGCTTCTAATCTGCCTGCTTCATATTTCTTAATCAATTCATTTACAGAATCATATGCTTCTTGAATTTGTTTTTTATTCTTTTCTTTTATATTATTAGGTAAATCTCCATCCAATATTGAAGTTGTAAACCCTATCTTTAGTAAAACAGCTATTCCTAACTTAAATATATCACTCATAAAGTTGATCCCGATTTCATCTCCATATTTAGAGTAAATAGACCTAATTAAAGTTCCATTCTCTTCCCCAATAGAAACTTTGTCTATAACCCCTCTTGTTAAATTTCCGTTTTTGATTATTACCGGTTCTTCATCTTTGCTCATTCCTATATAATCAAAATCATTTGGAAGCAATACACTAAATATTTCTTTGCCTGAAACTTTTTCTTTAAACTTAGCAAGTTTATCTTTATCAAAGATCCCAGTAGACATTAGAAGCTGTATTGAATCTTGTTTGGGAAATGATAACTCTTTAGTTAGTAAATAAATTCCAGATATAGCATCTTCTATAGACCCAATAATATTCAATCCATTCTTTGGACTAATAATATGTTTTTGTACACTTAACAAAATCTCGGCTTCTGCTCTTGCTTCTTCAGTTTGCGGAATATGCAAATTCATTTCATCACCATCAAAATCAGCATTATAAGGAGTACATACAGCTGGATTTAACCTAAAGCTTTTTCCTGGCAAGATTTTTATTCTGTGTGCCATAATGCTCATTCTATGTAAACTTGGTTGTCTATTAAACATAGATATATCTCCATTCATTAAGTGCCTCTCGACTATGTAACCGGGTTGTAATTCATCTAACAGAACATCTAGTGTATCTTCTGTAATTTCTTTTTTCTTTCCATCCGGTCTTATTACTTTATTAGCTCCGGGATAGCTATGAGGACCTCTTTTAATAAATTCTTTTAACCAATCTATATTCCATTCGGTTACTTTTTCTGGATTTGTTAGTTCCATAGCAACACTTAAAGGGATTCCAACCTCATTGAATTTAATTCTGGGATCAGGACTAATTACTGTTCTAGCAGAATAATTAACTCTTTTACCAACTAAATTATGCCTGAATCTTCCGTCTTTACTCTTAATTCTTTCTGCTAATGTTCTTAGTGGTTGTCCAGATCTATGTCTTGCTACTGGCAATTG
>CAYHJT010000240.1:0-1649 GCA_964356985.1 Candidatus Woesearchaeota archaeon | reverse complement strand
TGTTTCAAAAAAGTTCTTCTAGAATTAAGAGAACAATACCCTTATCTTGAAAAAAGAATAATAAATAAAAATAAAAAAAGAATTAAATCTTAGCAATTCCAAAAACTGTTTTTAATGCTACTATTATTGTTGCAGGCACAAACAATGTCAGCAATGCACTGAATATATGCGTAACTATGTTTCCAACATTTATTCCAACCAATGTTCCTGTTACTCCTTCCATTCCAAATTTGCTTACTATTACAAGAATAGCTCCTGCAATAAGAAATGTTTGTGAATCTTTATCTGTTACATTCATAAATCCAACTATCAAACCAAGAATTACTAATATCCCAAAAAGCACAGTATTATATTTTACTAATGCAGGTATTGATATTAAAGAAGTTCCAAGTCCAATGATTATTGCTAATACTACTCCAATCAAAAAAGCCCATGCACCCAAAGCATTTTCCCTAGATCTTATAGCCATTTTTTTAACCTCCTTTTGTTCAATATTAAATAAATCCCCCAAATCCTCTTTAGAATCTGCTTGATTTATCAATAATAAAATTAAACCAAAAGATTATATAAATCTTTTGAAAAACTTCAATACTACATTTTTCTGATTATATATCCAATCACGAAAATCTTTATAAACCATATTAACTGCGGAATTACAACATGAATACCAAAATGAGATTATTTTCATTGTTTCTGTTAGCAACAATCTTCGCTGTTGGACTTGCAAGTGCAACTACATTGGCTCAATGGAATTTAACAACAAATGGTATTGCCTCAAATATTAATGCAAATATAAATGCAGGGGACTTTACAGCAGGTTCTGGAGTTTCAGCAATTACTTTTACAGTAGATGGTGCAACTACAAATGGATGGACAATAAATGCTAATAAAGATGCTAATGATTATTACCAAATTACATTATCTCCTAAAACAGGTTATAATTTAGTTATAAATTCTATTAATTTTGGTGAAAGAAGAACTTTGGATGGGATAACAAAATACACTGTTGAATGGTCAAAGAATTTTGATTTTAGTTCTGCTACAACCATAGCAACTGTTGTTGTTCCATCTGATAATAATGAAAGAATTAGCAATATAACTGGTTTGAATATAAATGTAAATAATAGTGAAACAATATATATAAGATGGTTTGGTTATTCTGCAAATGCTGCTGGTACACCAACTTGGAGAGTTAATGATAATACATTAAACATTGAAGGAACAGCAACTGTTGTTTCAACACCATCAACCTCAAATTATTGCAAATTAGGCGATAAAGGAAATATTATTACAATAAAAAAAGTTACTGATGAAGAAAAAGACAATAAAGATGCATGGAAATGGCGTCCTTTGAATAATATAGAACTAACAGTTGAAATAGAAAACAATGAGGGTGATTATGATTTAGATGGTATAATTGAATATGGGCTTTATGACACAGATGATGATTTTATTTTTGAAGATGAAATGGACTTTGATGTTGATGCAGATGAAAAAGATAAATTTACAATAACTTTTAAGATTGACCCTACTGATTTAAATCAGGATACATCTGATGGAAATTATAAATTTTACATAAAAATTTATGACGATGATGATTATGATGAAGAAACTCAATGCAAGCAGTTTATTCAGGATGTACAAATTAA
>CAYHJT010000239.1:0-1662 GCA_964356985.1 Candidatus Woesearchaeota archaeon | reverse complement strand
TTCTGAACTTGGAAAATTTCCTGATGTGGTTAAACATGCTGAACAAGATTTATCTCCTAATTTAATAGCCAATTATGTTTATACTCTATGTCAGACATTCAATGAGTTTTATCATTCATCACAAGTTATTGGAAGCGATGAAGAGGGTTTCAGAATTGAACTTGTTAAAGCTTTTTGTCAAGTTATGAAAAATGCAATGCATCTTCTTGGAATTAAATTATTAGAGGAAATGTGACATGATTTACGACGAAATGCATAAACCACAAGATAGTGGCGATGTTGTTTCTGACAGGAATTATATTTCAGGACAGCCTCGCTTGCGAGGGCATCGGCTTTCTGTTGCGAGAATTGTTGCAGAAATAGAAGAAAGAGGGATTGAAGGTTTCTTAGAAGATTTTGACATTAAAGATGAAAGGCAGAAAGTTATTTCTGTAGTTAATTATTGTGCGGGTGAAAAATGTTCTGGAAAAGTTATTCGTTATTGTTATGAATGTCATAAATTTAATCCAAATGGCGAGAAATTATGGATTACTGCCCGAGAATTTTTGGAACAGATGGAAGTATAGCTAAGTATATTATAAGCTAAGATAATCTTTATATAGACTCTATTTGTTACTTGAACTTATGGTTGGGATTGAGATTATTTTGCTGATAAATACTGCCATCTTTTCTGCAATATTGTTTGTGCTTCTTCTTTTTTTACTTACTAAAAATCCGTATAAAATTAAAGAAAGAGTTTATTTGAGCAGAGATATGAATAAGATTAAGGAAAATGTTTCTGATGTCGATAGTGCCTCTTGATATCTGCACTTCGAACATCCCAAAAACAAAGAATATTGTTTTTTTGATGTTGAAGAAGTCTAAGCTTGTAAGGGGTTAATTACTTTAATCCCTTGTATTTTATTAAAGTCCTTTTCATTCTCTGTGTAAATTACAGTTATATTGTTTTCAATCATTGTTGCACTTATCAGAGAGTCCCAAAAAGGAAGACTATATTCTCTGGAAAGAATAATCGCCCTTTCAATAGTGTTGTGATTGTAATTAATTTTGATCCAATTATTGGATTTTATTATTGAACTTATGATTATTTGAGCATCTTCTTTTTCCATGGGCCTTTTAAAATTTTTAGTTAATGTAACGAATAATTCTCCCAATATTTGATTGGTAATAAAAGCTTCTTTTTCTCCGCTAAATATTTCTTCTATAAGACTTAAACATTTTTCACGTTTTAATGGTTCAGAGAGATCATAAGCATAAGCTATAATATTTGTGTCTATTAGAAAATTCATCTTTTGTGTAAGTCTTCTCTTTTTTTAGATATTAATCCTCCTAAATCTATTCCTTGCTTCAATAATTCTGATGACTTTTCAATATCTCTTCCTTCTCTTTTTGATGCCCATTCAGTTAATGCCTCAGATATTGCCATTGCAAGATAACCTTTTCTTTTTGTAAACCTGGCTACTGCTAACTTTCTTAGCATTTCTTCAATTTTATCATTTAGGCTAATAGTTATAACACCCATACATTGTAGACTATTCGTATATATTTAAATGCTTCTTTATCTAAATATATCTTTTTGTCTTAAGAAGAAAAGACGGATAAATGATTTAACGAAGCTTTTAAAAGGCTTAAAAATGTCAACTTGCCGTAGGCGAGTTGGCG
>CAYHJT010000238.1:0-1665 GCA_964356985.1 Candidatus Woesearchaeota archaeon | reverse complement strand
TTAGGGAAGTGTTATATTTATAAATCTATCTCCAACCATATCGACCTAAGAGAGGCACGAAAACAAAATCTCCTAAATAATCTTTTTTTAGCTTCTTTCCTTGTTTTGTTATTTTAATCATTTGTTGTGATAATTTAGATCCTACAGGAGCTACTAATATTCCATTATTTTTTAATTGTTCTAATAAAGGAGGAGGAATTTCTCTGCAAGCACAAGTTACAATTATCTTGTCAAAAGGCGCTTCTTTTTCATAACCTAAAGAACCATCCGTATGGGTTATTTTAATATTCTTTATATCTAATCTTTTAATATTCTTTCCAGCATACTCAACTAATTCCTTTATTATTTCTGTAGTATAAATTATTCCAGGATCGATAATCTTAGCAATTAAGCAAGCATTCCATCCTGAAGCAGTTCCAACTTCAAGAACTTTGTCACCTTTCTTTAATTCTAAAGCCTCAATCATGATAGCTACAGTATAAGGCTGAGAAATTGTCTGTTTATGTTCTAAAGGTAAAGCATCATCTGCATAAGCAATATACCACATATTCATCGGAAGAAATAAATGCCTTGGAACTTCGAGAATAGCTTTTAGAACCTTCTCATCTTTAATACCCACAAATCTTAGATGTCCTATTAATCTTTGATTTTCTAATTTTAATTCTTCTTCTGATATCATATTATCATCTTTTCAATATTTTTAATAGCATCATTAATTAGTTTATTAACATCTAATTTTTCTTCCATCCTCTTAATAATATTTAAATCTGATTTTGTAGCAGGGTGCTTAGGAATAAATAAAGTGCAACAATCCTGATGTGGTAAAATAGAAATTTCATAAGTATCTATCTTTATTGCCAAATCAATTATTTCCTGCTTATCTTTAGCTATTAAAGGTCTTAGTATCGGAATTTTAACTGTTTCCTCTATAACCGCTAAGTTGGCTGAAGTTTGACTCGCAACCTGCCCTAAAGCCTCTCCAGTAACTATTGCATTTGCTTCATCTTTTCTAGCAATTATTTCAGCAATTCTAGTCATAAATCTTCTATACAAAATAACTCGATATTCTTTATCTGTTTTTGTCATTATCTCTTTCTGTATATCAATGAAAGGAACTAAATATAACTTTGATTGTAATTGATATTTATTTAAAAGTTTTATAATATCTTTTACTTTTTCTATAGAACTTTTATCAGTATAAGGAGCAGAATGAAAATGAATATAAATCATCTTACATCCTCTCTTCATCATAAGATAAGATGCAACAGGACTGTCTATTCCGCCTGATAGCATTCCGATTACTTTTCCTGATACACCTATAGGCAATCCATTTAATCCTTCAATTTTATTTTTGTAAATAAAACAGTACTTTTCCACTATCTCAATCCAAATGCTTAATTCAGCATCAACTAAATCTATTGTTAGATTATGATTTTTAATTAAGTGTTCTCCAATAATTTTATTCATTTCTAAAGAATTTATTTTAAACTGCTTATTTGACCTCTTTGTTAAAACCCTCACAGTTTTTGCCTTCTCATCTTGAATCAATTCTGATACATTTTTCTTAATATCATCAATATCTTGAGAAGAATTAATAGCAAAAGCAAAGTAAGAGATTCCAAAGATATTCTTTAGTTTATTCTTTATTTCTTCTAAATTAGAATA
>CAYHJT010000237.1:0-1667 GCA_964356985.1 Candidatus Woesearchaeota archaeon | reverse complement strand
AGTATAGAATACAGGAAAAGCAGGAACACAAAGAAAGAGATTAAATAATTATTTTTTATATGGTCTCTCTGTTTCAGGCAAAGGCAAATATCTTTCTCGGCTGGAACCTTCCAGATCTTGTTCTCTGGCTACTTGTCTTTCGTCTTCTTGACTTTTAACGTAAGCCTTATTCACCTCATAAACGACGGCAGTAACCGCTAAAGCAGCAAGGCCAATCCAAGGCCAAGAGTTAGTTATAGGTGTTTCAAAACTATCTACGGGAGGCTTAGGTTTTATCATAGAAAAATCACAATTTATCAGTTATTAAATATTTCGAAATAGTCATCGAAGAAATTCAGTTGCCCTTTTTTCTAGGCCTGCTAGGTTAAGAGTATTGCGGTCCGCCACGAGATAATGTTTTTGTAATTTAAGAGGAACCTCTTTTCTATAATCTTTTAATGATCCTAGAAACATCTCCGCAGCCAGTTGTACTTTATCTTCATTTTGCGCACCGTCTACACGTAAATCTCCTTCTACTTGGGCAAATCTTTGTGCATCCAACATCATTTCAGCATATTTTAACATACTTGTGGCTACTTCCTGAGCTGTAAAGTTAAAGGGAGTTATTTCACTTAAAAAAATTAACTTTTCTTCTTTGGTTCTTTATCCCATCTGGCAGATTTACATTTGGGACAAATTAGAGGTTTTTCTTTTTCTGAGCGAGGCACCCATTCGTAATCGCAATTATTACATTTGTATCCTTTAACCTCTATTTTTATTTCAGGCATATATTTCATTAATTTTTAACTATATAAATCTTACTATGTATAGTTGTACTTTATAATAGAAATATTTAAATACTCGGTATTACTATGTAAAGTATGATTAAACAAAGTAATATAAGAAAAATCGTATGTTCGGCATGTAACTCCGAAAACATTAAGAAAGATGGATTGAGGAGTACAGAACATAGGGGTAAAATTCAAAGATATAGATGTAATAATTGTAATCGTCGTTTTGTCTTAGATGAGGGGTTTTATAGAATGAGAAATAACGAGAATATAATTACAATGTCAATTGATATGTATATTTCTAATTTATCAAGCAGAAAAATGAGAAACCAATTAAGCAGACATATGAAAACTAAGGTAAGCCATATGAGTATTCTTGATTGGGTGAGGAGGTATACTTTAAAGGTTAGTAAATTTGTGGATAAGTTAGGTTACAATATGGGCAGTAGTTTCTATGCCGATGAAACGTTAATTGATTGTGAAGGCAGAGATGATAGATTTTGGTGCTGTTTGGATTGGGATACTCGCTTAATTACAGGTGTTCATTATAGTCTATCGGGCAACCCTCAAGAAGCGCAAAGGTTCTTGTTTAAGTCTATTCAGAAAGGAAAGCCGAAGTTTATACAAACAGATGTGGGTGTTTTCTACCCTAAAGCATTTAGAAAACTCTTCTATTCTAATAATCTCAGAGGTTTAACAATAGAGCATAAGATACAAAATGCAAGTGTTACAAAAGTTCATAACTATCGAATAGAGGCTGTATTTATGAAGATAAAAGACAGAGTAGATGATTTTAGAGGACTAAAGGCGTTATGGTCTGCACCCATACTGATGAATGCGCTGGTTATTCAGTATAACTTCATAGAGGCACATGCAACTTTAGATGACGTACCTTGT
>CAYHJT010000236.1:0-1674 GCA_964356985.1 Candidatus Woesearchaeota archaeon | reverse complement strand
TGGGTAAAACCAGAATTATTAGAAGAAAAAATAGAGACTTTAACAGCAGAAGAACAGGTTTCAGAAAATTTTGGAATAATTACTCCACTGAACACAGAAGAAAAATTTTCATCTGGACTTAATAATATTTTTGATACGATGGGAGATATATCTAGTGATATTGAGGTGGAAGAAGAAGTAATAAATAATACTATTAGAAATATTTCTAAAGATAGCAATATATCAGAAGAAGATATTTTAAAATATATGGACTGGTGGCAGCTATCATTTGCTTTAGTTGGATTTGATTCAAGAACAGGAGCTTTACATTTAGCAGCTAGAGAAGAATTCAATCTAGTAAATAATTTTAAGGTTAAAAATGAAGAAGAAAGTTTAAGAATTTTGAGACAAGAAAATGGGAAAATTCAAAAAGTTCTTAGGTCTATGTATAATCATACCCAAGAATATTTAAATAAAAAGGGGGTAGATAGTTTACCACTTTCTAGAGGAATTGGTTGGAACCGTAAAAGAAATATTCCAGAAGATTTACTAGATGTAAAAGAAGGATCTAAAGACGTTGATATTAAATCAAGAGATTTATCTTCTTGGTCTTTGTCTGATGGTGTAGCTTTACAGTTTGCAGAACAACTTGAATTTGGTTATATATTAGATGCAAAAGTTCCAGCTAAACAAATTTTAAGTTTAGGCGGTTTAACTGGTTTTGGGGGAGCTCCAGTTTATGAAGTAATAATTTTAGGAACCCCAAAAGCTAAAGCAAAAGCTATGACAGTAGAGTATGTTACACAATGATTTTAATTGATGAAAAACATAACGGAAGATGGATTAATTATGTAACTAATAATGATTATTATAGTAGAATAAAAAAAGCTGTCACTCCACAAGATATAGCTGCTGCTAGACAGAGAGGTCTTGTTCCTCAGTCTGGAGATTGGAATGCTCCTGATAAATGGATTAGACCTCAAGAGAGTAGTACTTTACATCAAAAACCTATTCGATCTATAGAAGAAGTTGATAGTAAACAGGTGTTATGGCATGGCACTCCTAGTGGTGAGTTGAGAGGTGGAGCAAGAGGTGGTCTTCACATAGGGACACATAAAGCTGCTCTTCAAGCGTTGAATGCTACAATAGGGACTCCAGTCTTGGGGAATTGGGATGGTAATAGAAAATATGGGGAGACCTTACTAGCCGGAAGAAAAACCTTGTTAGAGCGGGGAGAAGGTTACGCTGGATACAATGTGAATTCCCCAGAAGAAGATCATTATCCTACAGGCAAAGCTAAGTATTCGGATGGTACTCTCATTTCTTTAAATTCTAAACCAGTTATTTTCCCAGTAAGAATTACAGGAGAAATGGTTAATAGTCAAGAACGACCTTATGGGGATACAGCAGCTAATGCTCGTATGCACGGCCAAATGACTAGAAATCAAGCTAAAAGAGGATATTATTATAAAAATATATCTGAAGATGAGGGTTCAATTTCTGCTGTAGTGCCAAATAGAAATCATTTAGAAATTTTGAGAGCTCCTAATATTGATGTAAGTTTTGTTAAAAGTATTGCAAAATCATTAGATAAAAATAATTATGAAATTAAAATTGGAAACAGGCAATTTTCCGTAGAGATAGCAAAAGACCATGAACTAGGACTAGGCAATAGAGATGAGCTTCAGAAAAATA
>CAYHJT010000235.1:0-1676 GCA_964356985.1 Candidatus Woesearchaeota archaeon | reverse complement strand
ATCATGGAAAATGCATCGCTGGTAACTCTAGAGTCTTACTATCTGATGGGGCTATACAAACGGCTCAGGAGATATTTGAAGAGGTCTCTAAAAACAGTGAGATCTATGAAGACAACGAAGATCACACAATCTACATTCCTAGCAAAGAATTAAAAATATTCTCGTTAAATAAAGATACAAATAAAATCGAACAAAAACAAATAAAATACGTTTGGAGGCTAAGAGGTGGAAATACAATAAAAATCCATTTGAGAAATGGTTTTGAGATAAATACAACTCCAGAACACAAATATCTTGTTTTTGAAGACGGATTAAAATTTAAGGAAGCAAAGGACTTAAGATTAGGGGATAGAGTGGTTTGTGCCAATACTGCAGAATTTTTTTGGAAAGAAAATAAAGTAATAAAAGAAGATTATAATTTAATTCCTGTTTTGATTAATAATGGAGAAACTCAAAGCATTCAATTGATGAAAAGCCCTTATGAAGATTTATCTTTTGTTGAAATTTCAAAAATAGAGGTAGGTTTTGAGTCTGTAGTCTATGATTTTACTGTTCCAGAAACGCATAATTTTATTGCTGAAGGGATGGTAATACACAATACGGCGTTAACAGACAATTTATTAGCAGCATCAGGTTATATGAGTACAAAAGCCGCTGGTTCTCTAGAAGCAGGAATGGCAACATGGCAGCACGCAGATGAGCAAGAGAGATTAATGACTGTTGATGCAGCTAATGTTTCAATGGTCCATTCATTTGAAGGTCAGAAATTCTTAATCAATTTAATAGACACTCCAGGTCATGTAGATTTTGGTGGCAATGTTACAAGGGCAATGAGAGCTATTGACGGAACTATCTGTCTAGTTTGTGGTGTAGAATGTATAATGCCTCAAACAGAAACGGTTGTTAAACAAGCATTAAGAGAAAGAGTCAAACCGGTTTTATTTATCAACAAGATTGACCGATTAATAAATGAATTAAAATTAACTCCAGAGCAAATGCAACAAAGATTATTGAAACTGGTTTTAGAATTTAATAACTTGATAGGAAGAATTGTTGAACCAGAATTTAAAGAGAAATGGACAGTTGATATTAATAACGGGAGTGTTGCTTTTGGATCAGCAAGGGAAAACTGGGCTTTATCAGTTCCATTCATGAAAAAGAAAAAAATTACATTTAAAGATATCATTGATTTGTATGTTACAGGAAAAAAGCAGGAAGAAATAAAAGAATGGACTTGGAAGAATGCTCCTTTATTTGAAGTTTTATTAGATATGGTAATTAAGCATTTACCTTCACCATTAGAAGCTCAAAAATACAGAATTCCAAAAATATGGACTGGTGATTTGGATTCAGAACTAGGTAAAGACTTAATGATCTGTAACCAGAAAGGTAAGGTTGCTTTTGTTATTACTAGAGTTGTTATTGATCAAAAATCTCAAAGAGAGTTATCAGCAGGCAGATTATTCTCAGGAACGATATCAGAAGGCATGAATGTTTATTTGAACAATTCAAAAATGGAGGTTGGTGAGCTGCGTGTAAATTTAATTACGTTTGTCATTTGGAATCTTGTTCTCTTGGCTGGGAGTGAATTTTGACATAACGCTGATCTAAAGTGTTTTACGATTAATTATAAAATTGATTATATTTATCATTATCATATATTTATGATTAATTTA
>CAYHJT010000234.1:0-1695 GCA_964356985.1 Candidatus Woesearchaeota archaeon | reverse complement strand
CTTTTTTAGCAAGTTCAGCGTCTAATTGATTCATAGTATCAAAATCAAGATGGTTAGTCGGTTCATCTAAAAAGTAAATATCTGCGTCTTGTGCTAAACATTCAGCGATGCGCAGTTTCATCTTCTGCCCACCACTTAATTTGTAAAGTGGGGTGTTAAATTGCTCTTCATCAAAGCGTAGCCGAGCAAGTATTTCTTTAAACTTAACTTCCTCAAATGGCTGATTAATTTGACGAATTAATATTTCGTGTTCATACATTAATTTTTGAAATTCCTGTTCATCGCTATAAATCAAAGGGTCTTCAAATCTTTTTTCAAGTTCTGCAACCTTCTCTTTCAAATGATTATTTCTTTCAATTAAATGATCTCTAAAGTTTTTCTCTGAAACATCAAATTCCTTTGCCTGTTCCATAATACTTACCTTCACGCCAGGATTAATTTCTATAATCCCATTATCAGGTTTTTCCTCTCCAATTATGCATTTAACAAATGTTGATTTACCACTACCATTCTGCCCAAGCAAAGCGATCTTATCACCTGGATGTATTACTAAGTTGACATCTTCAAACAAATTGTCCTGCCCAAACTTCTTGGAGATATTACTTATTCTTATCATAAGATAGAGTTAGCCAAAAGACCCTTTAAATAACTGCTACCCTGAAAGATTTATGGAATTTCATCTAGCACCTTTGGAAAATGTGTCTTGCTGGGCATTCAGAGAATTGTTCACTGGTGCAACAGATTCATACACTGGAATGTTAAGCTTGACAAATCTGGTAAAAAGAGCAAACACATGGGATGAAATTGACACTTTCTCAATCAAAGAACAAAGACAATGGATTCAGATAGCAACATCAAAAGAAACAGAATGCTATGCCTTTCTGAAAAAACTAGATGAAGAAATTAAAGTACACACGCAAAAAGATAATATTTATGGAATTCAACTAAATTGCTCTTGCCCATCTCCGGGTCTAATCAGCATAGGTCAAGGACCAGCTTTAATTAAACGCTCAACCAAAGTAAGTAACATCATAAAGGAATTATTAAAACAAGATAAGTATAAAATCGGAATAAAATTACGCTTGGGTTTAAATGAAATAGAAGTAAAACAAAGAAAAATATTTACTTTGCTCAAAGAATTAGAGAAAATAGCATTGGAAAATCCTAACTTTACAAATGTTACAATTCACTTCAAGCATGCTCAAGAATCTTCATCAAAGCCCTATAACTATTCTCTACTCAATGAAATAGCCTCTTACAAACTTCCAATTATCATAAACGGTGGAATAAAAAAAGCAGAAGAAATACAAACTTTAATTGAAAGTATATCTCCAGAAAATAGAAAGAACATAAATGGAATAATGATTGGACGAGAAGCCATGAAAAACCCAGATTGTTTCCTGGAAATCAGAAAGACATTAGACAATGCACATCAATTCACATTCATAAGTAGAAATCTAAAAGAAATAAAAGAAGAATTTGAGAACAATTGCAAAACCCACACTCCAAAACCAATTTATCTAAAGACAATTAAAGAGCGAACAAATCTTCTATAAAAAAGTTAAATCCCCCGACCGAGAATTGAACTTGGGTATCGCGGGTTCTACAAACTTATTCTCGCTATCGCGAAAACACCGAAACCACTTCATCCTGTCCTCGCAAAGAGGAATGTCTGTGGATTGCTACAGCCGCGCA
>CAYHJT010000233.1:0-1703 GCA_964356985.1 Candidatus Woesearchaeota archaeon | reverse complement strand
AATTTTTATACAAATAAGAGTATAGAACCAGATTATTTACTACTTACACTATTTTTTGGAACATTTGTATTAGCCTATTTTAGTAAATTAGTAGAAAAAGCAAATAAGAACAAAAACCTCAAATATGATATATGTAAGGATATTGAAGAAAAATATGGTTTTGTTGGAAAACAACATATTAATACTAGTGGTAGTAGCGGTATAGGTATTTTTAGATTTATAACATTATTTATTTTTGCAGGCTATTTCGCCACGATATTTTTAGGTCCATTTTGGAATGAAAAGAGTATAGTACAAATTATTTGGGCAAAGGGAATATTGATGTTTTCATTCATTTGTTTTTGTATAGAAATATCATTTATGTCTCAGAAAAAGAAAACATATTAGCTATTAATTTTTGTGGTAGAAATGTTATTCTGCAATTTATACCTTATTCTGCAAAGCTTTAGCGTACGGAAAGCTTTTAAATATAAATCACTTAGATAGACATAAGGAATTATTACAATGGCAGAACAAAGGATAATTGTAGAATCTAAGGCAAGACATAATAGATTGCAATTCATAAAATGGGCTATACCTATTATGTTGATATTTGTAGCAATAATGGTGACCTCTCAAAAAGACCCCCAGGCATGGATGGCTTGGTTAGTTGCAATAGTATGGCTATTGATTACAGTGTTGTATACTCTTTTTAAAAGAAAGTAATTTCGTGCAAACCTCATTTGTTTTCGTGCAAAGCCGATTCAGGCATAGATTTATCTTAAAATTAAGAGTGTTAAAATTAGCCTTTTAACGTAATTGTCTGACTATATCCTTTGCTTGAGCTTCTTTAGCTTGAGAAACAGCGATTTCTGCCTTCTTCTTTGCCTCATCAGATTCATTTTTTGGTCCAATAGACATTCTTATTTTTTGAATCTGCTGTCCTTCGACTTTAGCACCAAAATTAACTACCTGAATATCTACTTTTCCACCAATTTTTCCTTTAACAATAGTAGACAACTCTAAGTCTATTGGGGCTTTCAATTCCCAATCTTCAATCCCCACTATTGCTTGGTCTTTTACTTTTTTAATAAAAGTTGCAATAGGACTACCAATAAAATTTGTTTTGTCATCTGCCATAAAATAAGTAATATAACAAAATTCTTAAAACTAGTTATTCTGCAATTTATACCTTATTCTGCAAAGCTCCTAATTTAGAAACATTTATAAATCCTCAATTTTCAATGTTCATATCTCGTTAACACTACCTATGGTAGAAGAGGAAACATGGACAAAAAGCATTTTTTAGAATCAGTAAAGAAACTCAAAGAAATTTCTCCTAAAAAGAATTTTACTCAATCTATTGATCTTATTATAAATCTGAAAGATATAGACTTAAAAAAACCAGAGCAAAAAATAGATCTTTTTCATATTCTCCCCCATACTAGGGGTAAATCAGTAAAAATCTGTGGATTAGTTGGATCTGAATTAGCTATACAATCAAGAACAGTATTTGATAAAACTGTAACAAATGATGAATTTTCTAAGTATTCTGAAAAGAAGATACTTAAAAGGCTAGCTTCAGATTTCGATTTTTTCGTTGCTCAAGCCAACTTAATGGCACCTTTAGCCACGACTTTTGGTAAGACTCTTGGTCCAAGGGGTAAAATGCCGAATCCAAAAGCTGGTTGTGTAGTTCCAGGAACAGCTCAATTAGCTCCATT
>CAYHJT010000232.1:0-1705 GCA_964356985.1 Candidatus Woesearchaeota archaeon | reverse complement strand
AAATGTCTATAGATAACCCCATTGTTTTATTTATTTACATTAAATCTTCTTCTGAAACAACAAGAAAATCGCCTATCGCAATTATAGTATTATATGGGACAAGAGATTCTTTATTTGGTGATGTTTCTAAATTAAGATTTCTTGCATAGGGTGTTGGGTCCCTTAATACGAGTTGTATTAATTCGCCGGTTTTTGCCTCAAAGGTAATATCTTTTACAGAACCCAATCTTTTTCCTTCTTTTGTAACGACAAGCTTCCCAATCACATCTCTTAAAGGTCTTTTATCTAAAGCCATAGCCAATTAAGAAACATTCTCTATATAAAGATTTCTTGCCTTGAGCAGAATAAAACTATTTAAAGGAATTAATCTTTTTATTATAAAAAGGTGGTGAAAAAAGAACTTCTTGTGTTTTTTAAAGCGAGACAAAAGGCTTAAATATTAGTACTACGTATTGCTACGTATGTCAACCCACAATCTAAAAAAGGGGAATGTTAAGGTAACTCTATCAATTAATAAGAAGGTTTGGGAAGATTACAAGAGGTTGTGCGAAGAAGAGGGTATAATTAATTCAAAACAAGTTGAAAAATTTATGAAAGAACATAAAAAAAAGAGGGAAATATGCATCAATTTACCTTGAGGGATGATATCATAGATTTAATGTCCAAATATAGGATCAACAAAGTAGAAAGAGTTCTTGGTAATGGGAATAAAGAAAAAGCTCATAAAATAATTAGAGAGAACTTACAAAGACTGTATGAAATTGGGTATAGCTCTCGGCAAATAGCTAAAATGTTTAATAAAGATAAAGGAACTATTCTTAATTGGGTAAACTACTATAATATCAATACATTAAACTTTGTTGGGTTAAAAAAATCAATAATTAAATTATCTTTTGATGAATCGGATCATGATGCTAGCAATGGCTACTTTAAGAAAATTAATGGTAAGGTCTATAGAGTTTTTGCTATTTATCCGAATCCATTATTTGCTTACGTTATTGGATTGATTCTTGGAGATGGACACCCCTCTTATAGACAGGTTTATATCACAGGAGGAAAAACTTATGACTTTTTAGATGAGGTTTATCCCGAAATTAAGAAATTTTGTAAATATTTAGGTGACAGAACAACCTGGATAGAATATTACGACGATCAGGGCAGAAGAATTGAAAAAGAAAAATCTAAAGATAAGACGTGGAGAATCTTCATTCAGTGGTCAGCTTTGGCGCATTTTATTAATAATAGAGAATTTTTTATAGATTCATTAAAAAGTATGTTAGAAAAAGATGAGCTATTTAATGCGTTCACTGCTGGATTCTTTGATGCTGATGGGTGCTTTGTGTATAGAAATAATCGGCCAAATAGGATAGGTATAGATCAAAGTTTGAAAAAGTGGTGGTTCCCTGTTTATTACAGAAAATTCTTGGAGAAGTACAATTGTAATGTTAATATACGGAAGAGAGAATATAATATCCCTCATAGAAATAAAGTTTCTAGTGGAATTAATATATCTTACGTGATTAGTCTTAGAATGAGTTCTTGGCCTTCATTTATTGATGATGTGGTCTTGCCTTATTGTAAAAAACCTAAACATAGAGAAAGATCTGTAATTTTTAGGGAACAGGCACTAAAGAGTAGGGGTAGGTGGAAAAAATAAAAATAATAATTGCTCTTGGAGGGAATGCAATCATTACACAGAAAGAGA
>CAYHJT010000231.1:0-1709 GCA_964356985.1 Candidatus Woesearchaeota archaeon | reverse complement strand
GAAGAATTAACAGAGCCTTGTGAGGATTTTAGAAGACAATATTGCTTACAAGGAACTTTGAGTTCTAGTCAAGGTAGTTATACAGAAGGAAGCTGTGTTGAAAATAAATTTAGTGAGTGTATTGAGGATTGCAATACTGTGAAGGATAAAAAAGGAAGAGAACAAGTAAGAGCGATGAATAATGATCGAGTTTGTTGTCAGAGTAAACTTTATTGTGGATGGGCGGGAGATCAAAATGGTAGTGGTGTTTGTTTACCTATAGTTCCACCAGGATTAAAGTTCTGGGAAGAAAGTGGAGAAGAAGAACAGACAAGTGAGGCTAAAAGTGTTTGTGACTTAGGGGATCAAAAGTGTAAATCTGTCTGGGTGAAAGAACTTCTTGGCGATTGGAAATGTAAGGTTAATTGTGAATGTGAGACGAAAGAGTGGGTAAATAATATGAATACTATATGTAGGAGTTATGGAGATTGTGGAGCTCATTACAATATTGTTGGGGTATTGACAATCGGAGGACAAGATTCTTATGGTAAGAGAACAAATAGATTAGATACTTCATTAATCAAAGATTTTGCATCTTTCTGGTCAATATCAAACGGTTTATTGATTAATGGATCATTTGAAGGGTCTCCTTTTAGTATTAATCCTTATCCACCTGGTGGCGGTTCACCTGGATTTGGTATGTGGCAATATTTATGGGGTGGAGAGGGGGATATTACGTTTTTACCTGATGTTGTTGAAAGAGTATTGAAAATTGTGCTGAGTATTTATATTGGTTTTTATACAGTATTTGGTTGGATATTATTTTTGACATTTGGATGGGGTGATACGAAATCATATTTACATCATTTTGATTGTGAACCTTGGACTGCACCTACTGGAGGAAGTGATTGCGAGAAATGCGATGATGATATTAGTTTTGAATGTACAGAATACAGATGTAAATCTTTAGGTGCTGCTTGTCAATTAGTTAATGAAGGAACTAAAGAACAGAAATGTGTTGATAGCAATCCCAATGATGTCAATAGTCCTGTAATAAGTCCTTGGTATGAAACATTAACTCAAGGATATAATATTCAGTTAACTGAGACAGGATATTTGATACAGCCTTTAGTTCCAGCTTACACACCAATTACTTTTGGAATTAAATTAAATGAAGTTGCTCAATGTAAAGTTGATACTAAACATACACAATCTTATGATGAAATGATTGACTTCTTTGGAAGCTTATTGTATCAGGATAAAAAGAATGTTACTTTAATGTTAGCTGGTGGAAAAGACTATACATATTACATCAGATGTCAAGATACTCATGGAAATAAGAATGGTGCTGAATATACAATTCAATTATCTACAGATAAAGAGCCAGATAGAACTCCTCCAGTAATAGATCACACATCGATAATAAACAATGCTTTCTTACCAGCAGGTGCTACTGAAACTGATATTATATTATTTGTAAATGAACCTAGCCAATGTAAATGGAGTAAAATAGATGAAGATTATTCATTTATGTCTCATAACATGACTTGTAATTTTGAAGAAATAGAAAGTCCAACATTCTTTAATTTATATGAATGCGATGGTTTGTTAACAGAATTAATTTCTGCACAAGATAATAAATTCTATTTTAGATGTGAAGATTTATCTGGAAATATCAATCAACAAAGTTATCCTTTAACATTGAAAGGAACAATTCCATTAAATATAAT
>CAYHJT010000230.1:0-1727 GCA_964356985.1 Candidatus Woesearchaeota archaeon | reverse complement strand
GATGTATGCTGGTAGGCTTGACTTAAAGACTCTTATTATCGGAGATATTTTTGGCGGAACAATAAATCTTACTCATATAGTTGAAAATTATCCTGGTTTTATTAGCTTAAGCGGGCCAGAATTAGCCAAGAAGATGGAGGAACATGCAAGAGATTATGATATGGATATTTTACATGATAAAGTTATAAAAATAGAGAAAGTTCCTAAGGGAAAGCTGGTATGCTTTCAAATTTTCACTAAAGGAGAAAGGAAATTCTTAACAAAAACAATAATCTTTTGCAGTGGAGCAGAAGTCAGAAAACTGAACGTGCCTGGCGAAAGAGAATTTGGAAACAAAGGAGTGCATTACTGCGCGTTATGCCTTCCTCCAGAAGAAGAAATTGTAACAAATAGTGATTTAAAGGCTATCAGCGAGATTACACCTTTGACAAGAGTTTTGGCGGCAGATGGAACTTATAAAAATGTTGTTGGATTTACTTCTAGAGATTACGACGGAAAATTAACTAGCATCAGATCAAGATTTTTTAATGAGCCCGTTCTTTTAACTCCAGAGCATCCAGTTCTTGTTTTAAAAGTAGAAAAAGGTAAAGGAAGTAAATATTGGGAAGAATTTAAATTTACAGAGCCAGAGTGGAAAGATGCAGCGCAAGTAAGTAAAGGTGATTGTGTTCTTTATCCAATTTTGAAGGAAGTAAAAGATGTTGAGCACATAAGCATATCGGATTATCTAAAGTTACAGAAACTTTCGGAGGAAATAATCGCTCCAAGAAAAATAACCCATACCTCAAGAACAATTTCAGATAAAATAAAAATTAATAAAGAATTTTTGAGATTGGCTGGATACTATTTGGCAGAGGGAAGCGTTTCGGGGCATACAATTAGATTTTACTTCAGTAAAGATGAAGAAGATTACATAAGTGATGTTGTTAACATAACAAAAACAACTTTCAATATAGAACCTAAAATCATTTATATGAATAATGTAGCTGCTGTAACGATCTATTCTAGAATTCTCGCTGACTTATTTAAAGTATTATTTAACAAATACGCTTATAGAAAAAGTATTCCTTCTTTTATCATGCTCCTCCCCCCAGAAAAGCAGAAGGAGTTGATAAAGGCCTATTGGAGAGGAGACGGCTGCATAAGAGAAAAAGACTTCACTTTTGTTAGCGTTTCAAAACAACTTACTTATCAAGTGCGTGATATCTTATTAAGATGCGGTATAATACCCTCAATACAACTCAGAAGAAAAAACACGCTAAATAAGAAAATCCATAAAATAGAAGACAGAGAAATATCATTTACTCATGATAAGTATCATATTACAGTTGGTGGTCAATTTTTAGAAAAGATGTCAGAAATTTTACTTGTGAGGCATGCTAAAATAAAGGATAGGGCTCACATATCAAAACAAGCGTGGATAAAAGATGGTTATTGCATACTTCCAGTTAGGGAAGTAAAGGAGATTGATTATAGGGGCAGGGTATATAACATAGCGATAGAAGATAATCAAACGTATGTGGCCAAGAATTTTATAGTACATAATTGTGATGGCCCAATTTACAAAGGAAGAATAATTGGAGTTGTTGGTGGAAGTGACAGCGCAGTAAAAGAAGCTCTGCTACTAACAGAATATGCAAAAAAAGTTTATATTATCTACAGGGGAGAAAGGGTTCATCCAGAGCCAATTAATATGAAGCGGGCAGAAGAGAAAATTAAGCAAGGAA
>CAYHJT010000229.1:0-1727 GCA_964356985.1 Candidatus Woesearchaeota archaeon | reverse complement strand
AATCTATCTATTTTGGAAAAAAAATAAGGATACGAAATCAATATTAAATATCCAAGTACTAAAAACAATGAAATGATAAATAATTTAAAGTGCTTCATCGAAAACTTAAAAAAATTAAATTTCTTTTTCACTAAATTTACCATAGGGGTCAAAAAAGAAATGAGAATAATACCCTATGTTTGGGTTATGCTCAACCGATGCAAATAGAGCCTCATCGCTTATTTTTCTAATGTGAGTTTGTATGTATTTTCTTTGTTTTAAAATCGAAGAAATATTCGGAATCCATCCAACAACCCCTACTTGAGACGCAGCGGCCTGCTTGAACTTACCTCGAAAAATACTCATAATTATTAAAAGCTCACAAAGCAATAAATGTACAGGCAAAACTAGTATCAATTTCTTTATCCCTAAATTTTTTAAATAAGATACAAACCTATTTCTGAAAGATCTAAATATAACAACTTCACTTTTTGTCATAATACTCATATCTCCTCCTCCAAAATGATAAACAACACTCCTTGGAACATAAATTATTTTCTTGCCACTTAACAAAATTCTATGGCAAAGATCAGATTCTTCAACATAAGTCACAAAGCTTTCATCTATCCCTCCAAGAGCTATATAATCTTTTTTCTTCATTAAAAAACACGCTCCTTTGACAGAATATACGGACAGTTCTTTTTGATATTTCTCTTCTTTATGGTTTTGAAAATATCCATAGTGGTATAAAAAACCCGTGAATGTAAAAAAAGATCCAATAGAATCAATAACATTTTTTTTAATCATGTGTCTAATTTGTGGTTGGACCGCTCCTATTGTTTTATCACTCTCCATTTTTTCTACGAGAGGCTCTAAGAATTTTGAGGTAACAGTAGTGTCGTTGTTGAGAAATAAAACATATTTGCCTTTGGCGTATTTGACCCCAAAATTGTTTGCCCCCGCATATCCCCTATTCTTTTTAATTTCTAAAACTCGGATGCTTGGATAGTTTTTTTTGAGAAACTCCCTACTATCATCAGTGGATCCGTTATTTACAACAAGAATTTCATAATTTGGATAAGTTGATTTTTTAATGGTAGGAAGAAGTTTCTTCAACCATTTTTTACCATTGTAGTTTGGTATAAGTATTGTTACTTTAGGATTCGATTTTAACATTCCCCAATTTTATCATAAAAGATTGCACAATTTATTGACGGGTCCGATTGCAATAATTTATAAACTGCTTTCGTCTTTTGTTCTCAGCTCATAGATGCTTTTATTAAGCTCTTGATTTGTTTTGTAAACTTTGATTGAGAAATCTTGCGCGTGAAGAGCAATATTAGATCTTGGCTCTGTTGTAAAAACGCTATCTCCTACGCCCTGAAGCCTTCCCCTCCATAAATCGATATCGCCCTCTAAAACAAAATACCTTTTCTTATTAAAATTATCTTTATTCCCCAATTCTGCTATTAAAGTAAACTCTTGCGGTGATACTCCAGGAATTGTATTTGGACGAATTAATAAAGAGGTGGACCATAAAGAATTATAAACCATTGGTCTTTCTATGTTTTTTCCAACAGCAATAGGATCACTTTTCCCTCCTGCAAGAATTATGGCTTCTTTTGGTAATTCTGAATTAACCCATCTTAAATATTTAACTTCGCCTCTTGTGTTGTTAATACCTGAATAAAGCTTTCCTACCATACTTGCTTGTTTAGGAATTGTATAAAAAAATATGAATAAAACTA
>CAYHJT010000228.1:0-1729 GCA_964356985.1 Candidatus Woesearchaeota archaeon | reverse complement strand
ATTTGAAGTTGCAGCAAATCTAATTTACTAGGCTGTCTTTTTCTTTCTTCTGTTGCAACGGCGTTTTTGTATTCCTTCTTGTCTTTAGGGGGGTTAACTATTGGAAATATATTTAAACCAGAGAAAAAGAAATTGCTTTTTGTTGGAATCCTTTTCTTTCTTTTACCGACACGATACATTACTATGACTGATGTCCCTTTGGGACTCATTAGGGTTTCAACATTTATTATTGCGATACTTAAAAAGGGGCCTTTTTTGTTTAATTCTAGGCCCGTAGTCAGCCTATCTGGAATTTTGCTTGGTATTTTTTTAATTTATGTTGTTGGTGCTTTTTCATATGTGCTTTTTATGAAGAAAAAGTTCGGTCTTTCCACTTTAGGCGCTTTTGTGCTTCTTCTTTATGCCTTTCTTCACTATCAATACTGGTTATTATAAGTGCTTGCTGTTGTTTTTAGTCAATAACGTATATAAATTCTGTTTTTCTTAAAAACGTAATGGAAAGAGGGATTAGTCCATTAATTTCTACAGTGCTGTTAATAGGACTAGTTGTTGCTTTAGGAGTTATGACGTTTAGCTGGATTTCAGGATCTTTTAGACCTAGTGAATTGATAAAACCTTTTGAAGAAGAAACTGAATGCACTGATGTTGATATTAAGATTTTAGAGGCGTGTTATACTGAGAATAGTGATGATTCTTTAAATAAATTGTATTACACTATTGAGAATGGGGGAGCTGAAACTTCTGCTTTTTTAGTTAATATTCATGGAGATGATTTTGATCAGTTTACTGAAGATGGATTACGAGCTTTTGGAATTAATTCTTATGACGTTAGCCTTAGTGAATATGGGTCATTAGATTCTTTAGAGGTTATTCCTTTTATTTTAGGAGAGGAAGGCGATGAGCTAAGTTGTGAAAGTTCTCTTGCTGAGAAGGATAATTTTGAGTGCTGTGTTGGAGGATGTTTAGATGAAGAAGACAATCTTTGTGATAGCGATAGTGATTGTGAAGGAAATTTGAATGTTTGTTTAGATAGCGGGGAATGTGTGGAATGTGAACTGGATAATGATTGTGGTGGAGATGAGCCATATTGTAAGACCGATACTGATGAATGTGTTGAGTGCATTGAAGATAATGATTGCGGAGATTCTAATTCCTGGGATTGTAATGATGATAATAAGTGTGAAGTACAGGGCCAACCTCAACAGGTAAGTTGCAGTGATCTTCCTGTAGGGAATGTTTTTACTTTTGTTGGTAATGGAAACTGCCTTGAAAATGATGATTTAAGCATTGAATTAAGTGGTATAGACCCAAAAATAAATGAGTTTAAAATAAAGATAATCTTTGAAGGTGGAAACGTATATGTAGAAACTATCCCTGCCAATACTGTCTTCCCAATAACTAGAAGCTATAATACTCATTTCAAATTTAATAGTTTCTTGCAAACCATAGAAGTTACTCCAAGAGTTAATGACGCAGATTGTGCTGAAAAAATTTTGTTTGCGGCTCTAACAAAAACGACTAATGTGGGTTTATGCTGTAATACTGGAATACAATGTGAAAGTGGATCTAGTACAGGAAGCAATAATTGTTGTGATACTGATTGTGGAGGAAATCATTATTTGAAAGGAAATGCTTTTGAGAGTGATGGCGCTCCAACTGGAGACTTCTGTGGAGGTATCAATCTCTTAGTAACTGAAACAATTTGTGTTGATGGATCTCAATCTCAAGA
>CAYHJT010000227.1:0-1746 GCA_964356985.1 Candidatus Woesearchaeota archaeon | reverse complement strand
ACTTCAATGTTCTTTGACTCTGCAACGGATTAAAGAATACAAAAGCAAATACAAGAAACCCTATGAATATTGTAAATGAAACCACAAATTCTATGTGGCTCAATCCTTTTTTATACATCAAATCTAAAAAACTTACCTTTATTTATATAGGTTGCTCTACAGATCAATGGATAAACTGGTCAGAAAAATAAAGGAGAAATTTGAACTAAAAAGTCTTCCAGATACTCTTGTAATATCAACTCTAGAAAGTTATCTGTTAAAAAATAAGATAAAAGACACCCATTCAGAAAAGGCTCAAAAAATTATAATAAAAGAAGTAAGAGAGGAGCTAAGAAAATATACTGGACAGTATGCTTCTAAGTCAAATATCAAAAATAGAAGTGAATTTATCAAAAGCGGAGATATCAATGAATTATTGTTACAGCATTCTTCAACAAGAGAAAGAGTAGATGATTATCCTCTTGTAAGAAATATGATTAGAGCTCTAAATCCGCAAAGTATTCTTGATCTTGGTTGTGGTATAAATCCAATAGCCCTAGCAAAACCTGGCATAAAGTATCATGCTTATGATATTAATGAATACGACCTTGAAATAGTAAATGAATTTTTCAAAGTTAATGGAATTCATGGGGATGTCCATCATAAAGATATTAGAGAAGAACCAACTTTCCCTGATGTAGACCTTTGTATTATTTTCAAAGTACTAGACATTCTAGGAGATAGAAGGATAGGAATAACAAGAGACCTCTTAAAGAAAATAAATGCAAAACATTTCATTGTTAGTTTCGCAACCCGCACATTAACTGGAAAAAAGATGAATAGCCCATACAGGCGTTGGTTTGAAAATATACTCAAAGCCCTAAAATATGATTATAAAATAACAAGAACAAATCAAGAGTTATTTTATTTGATTAAAAAGATTTAATGATATGCGCGGGCCGTACACATGGCTCTAGTGTCCAAAGAGCGTGAAGCGGAATTAAACCAAAATAATATTTTTCATTGCTTCCTTAATTTCTTTTATTTCCTTTGTCGCAACAACCCAAATTCTACTTAAGCTAGCCTCAAAATAAGAGTGGATGATAAAGTCTCTATAGTTTTGCATTCTAATCCAAGGCACATGTCTATTTTTTTCTTTTAACGAACCAGGAATATTTTTACTTGCTTCTCCAATTATCTCCAGCCTTCTTATGACTGCGTCTTGAAGCATAAGATTTTTATTAAATTCAACTTGTGAAATTCCTTTTAAATAACTCTCGATTTGATTTATACTTTCCTTTATATCTTGCAAGTACAGTTTATAATCTCTTTTCATATAACTCTTATTTCATCCCTCAGAATAGATCTTTTTAGCTCTTTTCTTATAGTACAATATTCAACTAAATCTACTTTTCTTTTAAGGATTTTCTCAAGCAATATCTTAAGATTTATTATTGAGTCAAATCCTCCTCCATCATTCATTTCTATTAATATGTCTACATCACTTCCATTTTTCTCCTCTCCACGTGCATAGCTACCAAATATCCCTGCTTTAGTTACATTATTCTCTTTAAGCAATGGGGCTATCTTTTCTTTGATTTCTTGCAGTGATTTTTTCATAAAATTAATGAATATTAGAAGTTTTTAACACTTTTGACTTAAGGATAAATAAATCATAGGGTTAGTTGCCTAATTCCATGGAGTTTATTAAAAATTAGACTATTTGATATGAATTCTCTAAAAAGAAATTATTCCCATGAGATCGGA
>CAYHJT010000226.1:0-1770 GCA_964356985.1 Candidatus Woesearchaeota archaeon | reverse complement strand
ATAGGACATCACTTTTATATGAAAGACATTAAGCTCCGGGATGCCCACCAAGAGTTCAAAAATTTTCTTAAAAATAAAAAGCATTCAAGCTCTACAATTGTAGCATATGGCAAAGATATAGAGCAGCTTATCTCGTTCTTAGAAGAGCTTGCGAAAAATCAAATTCACGAAGTAACAAAAGAGGACATAGAGGCATTTTTGGCAAAAATGCAGAAAGACGGTTATACCCCCAAATCAATTTCTCGAAAGATAAATTCTACCCGAACTTTTTATAGATTTCTTAAGATTAGTGAATATGTTACCGATGATCCATCCCTTTTGGTTGCTCACCCAAAATATCAATTGGCCCCACCCAGAATACTCACCCCAACCGAATACAGAGCCTTAAGAGATACTGCAAGAAATGACCCCAGAATGTCTGCAATCATTGAACTTTTACTTCAAACAGGGATAAGAATTGGAGAACTGGCAAATCTTAAAGTCTCCGATAGTAAAAAGGATTCTTTGCACATAGAACCTTACGAAAAACATGAAGAAAGAGATATTCCTCTTAATAAAAGGGGGCAGGAGGCACTCCAAAAATATCTGGAAATAAGACTAAAAACCAAGGATAATCATCTTTTTATCACAAAATCCGGAAGACCATTTTTGGTAAGAAATATCAGAACTTCTATGGAAAGATATTTCCGATTGGCGGAAGTAAAAGATGCAAAGGTAAATGATTTAAGACACACATTTGTTGTTCATCACTTAAAACAAGGGGCTTCTTTAGTTCTTCTATCTAAAATTTTAGGACACAAAAGACTTTCTACAACCGAAAGATATCTTAATTATGTTGGGGAAAGAGGCAAAGAAACCACAAGCCTTTCAGATCTTTAAAAGAGCTTGATTCTTACAAAGTTTTCTGCGTACTCACAACCTTTTATTATCCCGAAATACCTTGCTCTCTCTTTTAATCTTTTTATTACAAAATCGAAATCTTCGAACTGACTTTTATGCTTTGAAAGAGCTTCTATCTTCTTTGGAAAAGTTTTTGTAACATCTATTAATAAATTATCTTTTTCAAAAGCAATGAACCAGACTTCCTCAACCAAATGCGGAGCAAGTCCCTCTTTTTCATGTTCTGGAAAAGTAAGTCTGTCCCGGGCTAGTGGATAACAGGAATCCATTGTTGCCAAAGCAGCCGCCCTGTGATCGGTGTGATTTATAAAATTAAATTGTTCGGAGTAGTAAAATGTTGGGTCCATAGTTACTACAATGTTTGGCTTTACTATTTTTATAATTTTTGCTATATCGCGTCTTAAAGCGTAGTCTGCGGTCAAAAGTGTATCGGTATAGTCTAAGAAGTAGACCTTTTTAACCCCGAGTATTTTGGCTGCTTCCCCCTGTTCTTTTTTTCTAATATTAGCAAGTCTTTTATGGGTCATCTTAGGATCTGTCGATCCTCTGCTCCCGTCTGTACAGATAAGATAGTAACACTGCGCCCCTTCTTCTGCCCATTTAGCAATTGTCCCGGATGCTCCAAAATCTATATCATCCGGATGCGCCCCAACCGCCAATACAACCTTGCTTTTCATACCATTTTTTCCCATGTTCCAAAAAGATTATAGAGGAATTTCCCCAACTTTTCAAGAATTGAAGAATTTAAACGGCTTGAGGATGTCGTTGTTCTGCTTTTTCAATCGCTCTAGTAAGACCGTGTATATGTCTTAAAGTTCTATCGCTCGCAGCGCTGAAAGGAAGTTGTCCCAGCACAACCATAATATCCTG
>CAYHJT010000225.1:0-1794 GCA_964356985.1 Candidatus Woesearchaeota archaeon | reverse complement strand
ATTGCCGCTGGTAGCATATTTGGATTAGGAAATGCTTGCTATGGCAAAGGAGAAGGCTGGACTTTAGGACTTGGAGATGTATGCGAGAATCAAGGTGATTGTATTTATGATAAGGATTTTATATGGTCTCCAATAGGAAGTTGCAATCCTAAATATCCAATAGATAAAACTGATAAATGCGGAGAATGTGGAAAAGGTGGGGATTCTCAAGTTAATTTATGTACTAGAAACGAATGTAATTCTCTTGGAGATTGTCAATTCAATAAACAATCTATTAATAAACAATCTTTAATGGCTTCAGGAGGTTTAGCTCTTGGAACTTGTACAGCTGGTTATGTTGTTGGAAATGCTTTATGCGCTGTACCTATATGGGGGCAAGCAGGATGTCCAGGGTTTTTAACTGGTGCCGAACATTTATGCACTAGTTTTTCAAATAATGCTGTATTCTGGGGATTACAAGGATTAGTTTATGGAATTGGAGCTAATGCAGCTACTGCAGATAATTATCAACCTGACCAAGATGTAATTGTTAATGGCAAAATTAAATTAAGCGTGGCTATGGCTACTGCAAACGGAATTTTAGAAAATATTTCTATATATAATGATAACTTAACTTCTGGACTTAGTTCTGGAAGTGATGGAAGAACCACTCAAGATAGTTTAGATTATTCATTATTTTCTGGAACAACCGGCTACGCAGGTACTTGGATTGCAAATTATGTTTCAGTAAACTCAGCACCATATGGATTATCTTATGCACCAAATATTGCAAATGCGATATTGCCAAAATCATTAGAAAAAATTCTAAGCCCAGCACTTACAAAAATTATAATTAAATCCGCATCAATAGTAGGTCCAGCATTAACTATTGTAGGAACTGCATCATCATTTGAATCTGGAACATGCACTCCAGAAAATCCAAATACAGATAATTCATTATGTTCATCCTGCGGAGCTGGCGAAGCTCAATGGTATTGTACCAAAGAAAGATGCGATGTTCTCGGAGGAGCGTATAATCATTGCTTATTCGTAAACATCAATCAAACTAATGGTAAGGCTTACGGAAAATGCTTGCCTAGAGATTCTAGTGATATTACTTCTCCGGAAATTACAAAAATACAATTATCATTCATGGATAATACAAGATCATTAGTTTTAGGCCAATTATTAAAAGACAATAAAATCTATGAAGTTACCCAACAAATAAAATGGAATGTAACAACAATTGGATTAAATGTAACAACAAATGAAGCGTCTAGTTGTTCTTATAGTCCTATATTGGGAACAGCTTACAATGGAATTGAATCATCATCTTTTGGAGAAATAATTCCAGGATTGTACCATTATGACGAAATAAATATTACAGAAGCAGATAAAGTTAATGGAATTAAATATTACTTTAAATGCAAAGATGTAAATGGAAATGCTCCGGATCCAACTGATGACAGCAGTTATGCATCATTTAAATTTGAGCCAAGACCTGATGAATATCCTCCGGTATTAGATTCAACAAATCCTATCGCGGCAGCATTAGTTCCAGAAAGCGTAAATTCTGTAGAACTAACCTTGATAGCATATGATGGCGAAACAAGCAAAGGAGTTATTGAATGCAAATACACTAATTCAAACAATACCAATTATGATGAATATGAAGGAAGCTTCGTAGCTAATGGAAAAACAAATTGCGCACAATCAAACAGCCAGAACTGCTATAAGTTTACAACCAACCTAGATTTGAACTCATTAAAATCAACCCAAATACCTTTATTTGAAAATCAACCAGATGAGTCAGTG
>CAYHJT010000224.1:0-1802 GCA_964356985.1 Candidatus Woesearchaeota archaeon | reverse complement strand
ATTTGCTGTGAGCCCATAATTAATGCTCGAATTAGAAGATTCATCAGTCGTCCATTCTATCGTGGCTGTTGTTTGTGTAACTGTTTCTGTAATGCCGGATATTACAGGAGTCGTTGTATCCTCAACAACCTCAACCTCTGTACTAAATGTACTTTGAACCACTCTAAAAATAATACCGGTATCAAAAAAATCAAATATAAGAACAGCACCTAAAAATAAAACTAAAAGAATGCCTATTACTACCAATCTTTCAATTTTCATTTCATCTTCTTGTTTTTTTTATTCTTCTTCAATTCATATTTGTACCATAATATAACTATAACTAAAATAGCTAAAACTAATGTTGCTAAAACCGCTCCAATACTTGAATAATTTCTTTTTAAGGTTAAAGCTTCTGTTACTTCTGATGCTGTCTCTTCTTTAGGCGTTACCTCTTCTTCTATTATCTGCTCTGTTCCGCTTTCCGCAACCATCTTTCCAACGACAACCACAATTCCATTAGAGATGCTGGATGAAAACTGCACATTCCCGCCTTTATCCTCTTTTAGAGTTTCTTTAAATAAAGCGCCTATGTTATAAACTTGCCCTATAATGGCCTCTTTTGGAATCGTTATTCTCATATGCACCATAACATCCTTTCGACCAAACGGAATTTCATAAGTTGTAGATTCATCAGTAATTTTAGCAATATCTAACCCACTATTCTGTTCAACTTTGATGTATATATCTTCATTGCCGACCATATTTTGCATCCCAAAAGCTTCTATATCCTTTGATTCTCCCGGATTTAAGTACAAAGGGTACTCATCCCAATAAAATGGAGTAATTGCATATGCTAATACATCAAAACTTAAAAAAATTATAAAAAACATTACCATCATAAAAAATCTGTAGTTATATTTCATTTTTATCCTACATCCACACTCCATGCATATCCAACTGCAGTCCTATATCTCTGCACTGATAAGCTTGCTCCAGGGCTTTCAATTCTTTCCAAGCAGAAGTATAAAGGTCTTTGTCCGACTCCTCCACCAGCTGTTAAATTGCCAGGGCTTAAAGATAAGTTGCCGGTATTTAGACTAACTCTCGTTGCTGTGCCATTTCCAGAATTTCCAGCTGTTAAATTTGCAAATGAATTACCCTCGCAGCCAGCACTAGAATTAACGCTAAAGTTACCAGCAAAGATAAATTGAGTTGCGGTAGTTGCACCATGCAGATTATAGCTTGTTAGATTAATACCAGTAAGGTTTGCATTTGCTGTGTTATTAACAATAACTGCATTTGGTGATAACTGGTTAGTACTTCCTAGATTAATATTAGTCCACGAAACTCCACCACTAGTGTCATTCGCATTCATCCTAATTCCTTTAGTAGGATTAACAATGAAGGTGGAAATAACATTCTCTGTTCTGCTTCCACCAGAATCATTAATGCTTACATTTATTGACCAGGTTCCATCACCATCAAAATACCATAATTGAACAGTACAGTTATACCTAACCGTTGTTGTGTTTATCGAACTCACAGCAGCACAGGAATAATTTGACCTTGTTGTTTGTCCTGTTCTATTAATCCATCCATATGCTGATCTGTTATTTAAGTCTCCTGCTCCATCTGCATCTGTTGCATTAAATGCAAAAGAGACATTCACATAACTTTCCTCTGTAATTGTTTGCGCTGCTGGCGGTTCTACTGCAGCATTAGATATTGTAGGGGCAGTATTAGTTGAAATTGAGACATTTACTTTGAACTCCCCATTTGCTGTTTGAGCAGTTACTTGAGTTGCATTATTTGCTGATGTA
>CAYHJT010000223.1:0-1821 GCA_964356985.1 Candidatus Woesearchaeota archaeon | reverse complement strand
TTTGATATTATTTAATTTTAAAAATAAAAAAGATGAAAAGAAACAAGATAGCATTGAATTATCATTTGATGATGTAATCAAGGAAAATAAAACCGCTCCGGTAATAGTTCATATTCTTGATATATTTGAGAAAGAGTTCTTCTTAGGTATTTCAGGTTAGATAGTTACTTTTTTATACTATTTATAATTAACAACTTTATTAATGGTTAAAGAAAAAGAGGGTGTCAAGTTCTGGAATGAGTCATTAATAGGTATTTTTTCTTATTTAGGAACATCTGAACATGGTCTTAGTAATAATGAGGCAAATTCTAGAATATCAAAATATAGCTATAATGAAATACCCAATGAATCAAGAAGAGTAACGCTAAACATACTGATTGACCAGTTTAAGAACCCGTTGATATTTATATTAATTGTAGCTTCTATAGTTGCATATCTTTTAGGAGAAAAGATAGGTTCTATGGTGATACTAGCAATAGTATTATTATATTGTGTAACTGTAGAAATAGCTAAAAAAAGATTCTTTAAAGGAGTTGATATTTAATGGAAGACTTGACTAGATTAATGGTGTGGGTTGGATCATTGATGGTATTTATAGCAATATTCTTAACTAAGCCATTTGCAAATATTTTGGAAAGCCCTGTTTTAATAGCAGTTTTAATGATATTACTAGCAGTGTATATACTATTTTTCGCGGTAGAATACAATTTTACTAAAAAACATATCAGCAAAATAAAACAGAAGTATTTTGATTTTTCCGGAAATTTTCTTTCTTTAGTTATTCTAGTGCTTTTATTATTCATATTAGAAATGCCATGGTATTATGTTTTGTTGATAATTAGCAGCTTTATTATCATATTGACTGTATATAATTTTGAGAGGCAAAATCATCATTGAAAATTTATAATTTTTTTGCCTTTAATAATAAAGAATTACTAACGACTGAAACTGAACTTAGGGCCATTGCTCCTCCAGCTATTATTGGGCTTAATAACCAACCAGTGCTGTAATAAAGAACTCCTGCAGCTATCGGTATTCCTAATATATTATAAAATAGCGCCCAGAACAAATTCTGTTTTATTTTTGCCATGGTCATCTTGCTAAGTTTTATTGCTTTAGGTATGTCTAATAAATCATTCTTCATAAGAACTATTCCTCCAGATTCCATTGCCACATCAGTTCCAGAACCCATCGCTATTCCTATATCTGCAGCAGCTAGTGCCGGGGCGTCATTAATGCCATCGCCAATCATCGCCACCTTTCCTTTTTGCTGTAATTTTTTAACATATTCCTCCTTATCTTGAGGCATTACCTCGCTAAAAACATTATCAATGTTAACTTGACGAGCTATTGCTTCAGCTGTTCTTTTATTATCTCCAGTTATCATATAAACACTAATTCCCATAGATTTTAATTTTTTCACAGCTTCAGGCGCTTCAGGTTTTATCACATCTGCAACAGCAATTATTCCAAGAACTTTCTTAGTATCAGCTAGTAACATTACTGTCTTGCCTTGCATTTCAAGACTATGAATTGCTTCAGGATTATCTATTTTTATTTCCATAGATTTCATAAGTTTTTCGTTGCCGAAGAAATATTTTTTACTGTTTATAGACGCAGTAATTCCCATTCCAGGGATTGCTTTAAATCCTTTAATATTATTTAATTTAATTTTATCATCTTTAGCTTTTTTTAATATTGCATCAGCTAATGGATGCTCTGAATGTTGTTCTATGCTAGCAGAGATTCTTAAAACTTCTTTAGACCCAATTATATTGGTAACTTCTGGAGTGCCTTTTGTTATTGTACCTGTTTTGTCAA
>CAYHJT010000222.1:0-1826 GCA_964356985.1 Candidatus Woesearchaeota archaeon | reverse complement strand
GTCAGGATTATATCTGCTTTTTTTAATAACTTGAGCTGCTCTTTAGATTTCTTCAAATCAGCAATTAAAATTTTGTCATCTGTAAACTTTATTGGTGTAATGCCATGAAAATCTACTATTTTTAGACCTTTTTTGGTTTTCAATATTGTTTCCATTAATTTTGAATATGAACCGAAATCAATTATGTATATATCACAATCTGCGATCTTTCGCTTATACAATGGATTAAGATAGTTTATGGCCTTTGGCAGGTATTTTTTCGGATTTGAGTATAACTTATTTAAGGATTTAAGATTAATCATTTCGGTTATGCTCTTAAGAATCATATTTTTTTTAAATTCCGAATAATCCGTATATCCCAATATTGGGCATGTTTTGTATCCGATTTTTTCCAAAATCTGCTTGCGTTTGATGAAATTATTTCCAATTGCATCTTTTTTTGTGAGAGAGTCTACAACTAATCCAATTTTGACATTGGATTCATTTTTGTATTTTATCATGTTTGTTAGTCATTAGCTTTTATTTTTCTTGGTCTTAATGCATTTAATAACAAAACAAAAAGCATATTCTGCTCCAACGCGTTCTCCCAAATCCCTAAGCATCTCTACCATTTGAGGATTACTATCAGTTAAATGCCTTACATGATTATCAATTTCTGGTATTCCCCAGTATGGCTGTAAGAATACTCCCTCTTTCTTCTGTATGCTGTATCCTTCATTTGTAAGTATGTCTGTTGCTTCTTGGAAAGTAAACTCCTTGATATGGTCAATTGAACATTTAAAATCTGGATTTCCAAGCATTCTATTTACTCTCAGATGAAGGCTGTCTCGGTTAGGCGAGGTTACTATTAAGACGCCTCCTGGTTTTAAAACTCTAAATGTTTCTCTAATTGCTTTTTTGGCGTCTGGTAAATGTTCTATGATCTCCTTTGCGATTACTATATCAAAATAGTTATTGTCAAATTTTAAATCCGTTGCATCCATAGCGATAAATTTAAAGTTTGATTGACTTTTAAATGTTTTATTTGCTTGGGATATAGCTACATCTGATAAGTCTATTCCGATAAGTTCTTTACATTTCAAAATGTAGGGGGCACTTCCACCAATTCCACATCCTATCTCTAATATTTTTTTATTATTTGTAGGTGAAATTAGATTAATTACACGTTTATTTAATTCCTCGGCTCTGATTTTATCCCATAAATATGTAATTGGATACGCTTTTTTTTCTTTGTATCTTTGGTTCATTAATTTTTTAATTTCGCTAACCGAAAGAGAAGAATAATCTATATTATTTATGTTATCTTCATTGATAGGGACGTTCTTAGAAGCAAATATTTTTTCATATAGAAGAAACATCTTTTTTATTATTCTATTTCTTTCTTTCTTCATTTTGATTTTTTTATAATTAATCCTATAGAAGTGGAGATATAATTCATTATAGATAACCTTAAATGTTTATTGGAACTGTATGGAGGCAAATCAATATACTTATCTAAAAAATTATCTCCGCTATTAAAGTTCAAAGTTATTTTGTGTCCATTTGAGGTTAATTGTTTAGCTAATAGTTCTATATCTTTTTTTCTAAAAAGTACTGTCTTTTGGTTATCAAGAGTATCTGTATTAGAAGAAAGATTAAATTCAGTTGTATGGACAGCTATACCTCCCTTTTTTAGGCATTTTAGACTATTCTGAATAAATTTAAGTCCTAGCTCTATAGATCCTAAATGTTCTAACGAACATGATGACCAGATAAAATCAAAGCCAGTTAAATTGTTTGGTATATCATTCATATCTATTACTTTATATTTTACGAATTTATTGAAC
>CAYHJT010000221.1:0-1832 GCA_964356985.1 Candidatus Woesearchaeota archaeon | reverse complement strand
CAGAACTTAAAGCGAGTATGGAGGAGTTTACAGCGTTAATCAAAAAGAACGGGGTGTTTATAAAAGACATAACTGAACCATCAAGAGACCTGAATTATTATCCTTTTCAGCAATTTAAAATCCAGTCAAGATTCAGAGTTTATTTAATTACCGTTCCATTGAGCAAACAGATACTTAACTTAGCATCACAGCCCAAAGACTGGTTTCTATATGAGATAGGTTATGTGCATCCCGAAGATCAGTTTGATTCATTCAATAAATATAATTTATTATATTCTATAGCTAGATTGATAATCTTCATCTCAATGTTATTATCTTTACTCTCTTTACTTTATGTGTTATTTGAGGTTTTCAGTAGGCCTAAAGAATAATCTAACAGATATTAGTTTATGTAAAGCCAATAATCCATCAATCCATCTAATCTTTTTACCCTCTTCGATACTTCTCGGTTTATAGCTTATTGGCACTTCAATTATCTTACATTTAAGCATTGAGATTTTTCCAGTCATTTCTGGTTCAATCTCAAATCCTCTAGAGGAAAGATTCATTTTCTTAAATATCTTTACAGGAATCAGCTTATAGCAAGTCTCCATATCGGTTATTTTTATTCCATAAATTAAATTAGTCACATAATTAAGTAGTTTATTACCAAGTAAGTAAGAGATATATGAATATCTATTTTCTTTGAGTAAATTTCTAGAGCCATAAACTGCGCAATTAGGGTTGAGTTCATAAGCTTCAACAAGCAGAGGTATTTCTGAAGGATTATATTCCAAGTCTGCATCTTGTATTATAGCTATCTCTCCAGTGGCAATTTTCAAAGCACTAATGACAGCAGATCCCTTTCCAAGATTATTTTTATGGTTAATTAAAGTCATATAACTCAACTTACTTTTTAATTTATTTATTATATTCTTAGTTGAATCAGTACTAGCATCATTAACAACTATTATCTCTTTTCTATAGTTGGGTATCTTAATTGAGCTAATTGCATTAATGACACGTTCTATAGTTCTCTCCTCATTATATGTTGGAATTATTATAGATATTTTTTTCATGCTATTTTTCTCCCCCGGTTTATATAGGCAAACACAATTGAGAACGCAAAAAATATTACAGAAGATACTAAGAAGGCTATAGCGAATTGAGAGACACTATCTGCGAATAATGACATGATAATTATTTCAATTAGGAGTGGAACGAGCATAATCCAATATTTTTTAAATCTATTTACTGATAAATTATACAGCAACAATAAATTGGCAAGTGCAATTATTCCAAAAGATAATCCCTCATAAAACAAAATATCTCCGGCAACATTAACATCCCTTCCGGTAAATATCTTAATAATATCATATGGAAAAAGATAAAACAATGCTGTCGTAATTATTATTGCAGTTGCGATTAGGAAGATAGAGTTATTGATTACATGTCCGGTTTTATCATTAGTAGAATCAGATGAAAGAGGCATCATAGCTTTGCTTATAGGGATAGTCCCCCAGAAGAGTATTTTTCCAAGAAGCGAGGCAATTGCATAAGCTCCAGATGACTCTGGGCTAAAGAATATTCTGGCCATCCAAACATCAAGGCTATAAAAGATAACAACTACCGCGGTCAAGATAAATGTTGGCAAGATATAAGTGCGATTTTCTTTTGTTTCTATAAAACTCTCTTTAGCTGAATAAATCTCCCTTAACTGAAATCTTGAGAATAGGAATCCTACTAAACTAGCCAACACAACTCCAACAATCGCGCCAAATACTTTGGCACCAAATAGAACCAATATTGAGCCAACTACTAACTTTATGCTCGCCTCAAGGACCATATTTATG
>CAYHJT010000220.1:0-1836 GCA_964356985.1 Candidatus Woesearchaeota archaeon | reverse complement strand
AAGCCGTTATTTTTCATTATAATGAAGCTAAAATGAATGATAATGAAATTAATGAACTAAAAGTTTTAGGTATAAAAAACGATTGTCTGTATTTAGATAATACAGTTATAGATAAGAAAAAAGAATTGGAGAGTCTACTCAATCGTTCACACCAGTTAAACTATTATGAACAGCTTGCCTTTGAAGACATAATTAATGAGCTTCTTAAGGATGGATTGATAAAAAGAGAGGAGTCAGAACCGCCAACAGTATCATATAGCATACAATATGAAAAAGTTTATAGTAGAGTATTGGAAGAGTTAGCTATATTAAAGGCAAAAAAACTAAATGTTAAAAAAATCTTGGGTAAACAATATGCAACCATTAATTTAATGAGGGCAGAACTTAATGGAGAGAATAATCTTATTGGATTTTTCTTTAAAGAGCCTTCTGAAAAGATAATTAAGAAAATTGAAAAGAAGTGGCTGGATGGAGAAGTACCGACTCCGATCTTTATCTCCCTTAAGAAAGAATTTATTGAAAAGCTATCCGATAAAAATATCAATTTAATTAGCTTAACTGACTTGATATATGCTTTATATTTTGACAAGAATCTATTATCTATTATTAGCTCTAAATTTGAAGATTCAAAAGAAAGTTATAGATTAAAGTATGAAAAAGACCTATCAGATTCTGTAAAAGAAATTGAGAGCATCTTAAAAGATAGTAGTGGTAAAGATAGAAATAGAGAATTCGAACGAGCAGTTTATGTGTTAATGAAGGGACTATTTAGAGATGTAATTAAAATGGGTGGTCCCAGTGTACCAGATGGAGGATTAAGGTTTGGCATACAAAATAGAGCCTTATGGGATGTTAAGCTTTGGATTAAATCAGAGTTTTGTAATAATTCTAAAGAACTAGAAAAGATTGAGGTTTATTGCAGAGCATCTAAAAAAGAAAAGATTATCCAGGAATTTGGTGGCATAGAAGAGTACTATATTATTGGAAAGATTAAAGATTACGGCGATTTAGAAGCTAAAGTTTTCTCGCTCATAAGAAAAAAATTAAAAAAGAAATACAATTTAAAAGTGAGATTCAGATATCTAGATATTGAAGGGACTATACTTAAGCTAATAAAAATAAGGAACTCTATTCCTGTTGATAAGCTTAAAGATCATAATTTTTATGAACAATCAATTTCTGCAATGAAAGATAATAGTATAATAACTGATTTACCTTTAGAAAACCCAACTATTACGAAAGAGCTCGATATAAACAGAGTTAAGCCATTTAGAAAAGAAGTAGTTGATATAAGGAAAGGTTAATTCAGCTTCTCACTCAACTTATTGACAATCGTTAAAATTTTATCCATTTGTTGTTTCATTGATTGATTTTCTTCCTTAAGAAATTCATTATCTCTTTCTACCTTGATGAGCTTCTTTTCTAATTCTGTTCTTGTAACATCAAGAAGAAGGTCTTCTTCACTAATGGTATCTTTCATCCCAAGGAGTTCAGAATAATAATGGATTTTATCGCTCTTTTTCCAACCAAAACGATATTTCAAGGCAGATTCTGATTTATATCTTGGAAGCCAATAACAACAAGAGATATGTCTAAAGTCGTACATACTTATTTTAGAGTATTTTTCACCTGCTTCACTTTCTTTGTCTCCAAAAATCCTTAGTACAAGTCTTTTTAGGTATTTGTTAACGGTTGGAGGATCAATATTAAAGAGTTGATCTTGAAGTTTTAGTTCTTTATTTTTCACATAGTCTTTTATTAAATGAGAGGAAAGCATGAGCTTTATTTTTCTTCCATGAGAACCCTTTTTTACTATTTCTTGCCTTATGTTCAGTT
>CAYHJT010000219.1:0-1851 GCA_964356985.1 Candidatus Woesearchaeota archaeon | reverse complement strand
AATGCTTATTATACGAAAGACTTTATCTTTTTGTACATGCTCGGAGTTGGTGCTCCACACGCAACTATTGTTCTTGAAGAATTAATTGCTTTGGGAATTAAGGAATTTTTGAACATCGGTATTGCAGGAGGTCTTAAAAATTGGGGATTTTTCCTATGTGATAGAGCAATAAGAGATGAAGGTACAAGTCAACACTATCTTCCTCACGCAAAGTATTCATACCCTGATGAACGCTTGACAAGGAAATTGGAAAAGTCTTTTAAAAAATTCAAAGTACAATATGAAGCAGGGACAAACTGGACAATAGATGCGCCATTAAGAGAAACAAAAGCAGAAATTAAGAGATATAAAAATGAAGGAGTAAATACTGTTGAGATGGAAGTTTCCTCTCTTTTTGCAGTTGCAAGATTAAGAAAAGTAAAAATAGCGGCTGCCTTTGTTACCAGCGACTTACTAGGTAAAGAATGGGAAAATCGCTATAGTGAAGATAAGAAGTACGTTGCAAATGGATTAGAAACTTTAGCTAAAATCGCAATTGACTGTTTTTCTAATCAAAACTTGAGGCAGCATACAATTCCTAAGTACACGACGTAAAGTACGTGGGACTATAAAAGTACATTATTCTACTTTATCTGGAACAATTAACTTATCAACAATAGTCTCATAATTCGGGCCATAAATCAGTTTCCCTGCGCGTTTACATGATTTCAAGTATAAGTGCCATTCAAAGAGCCCAGATTCAAATACTGCTCTTCTCGCAGAATTATTTACTGCAACTGCTAAATCGTCAACTTCCTTAGTTATTTCATATTTCACTCCTTTATCAACTAACCATTTATATTTCGCCTCAAATTCCTCTCTGGTAGCTTTTTGTAAGTCAAATCCATGTAGTTCTAAATGTTTTCTATCAATCAGATTTTCTCTCAGCCCTTGTGTGGTGCCTCTTCCAGTCAGTATTCTTTTTATCCAATCTTCAGCTTCCCATCTTTCAACGTCACTATATCTTAAAATATTATTAGGGACTTTGTATAAACTCCTCCCTTTATCGCCCAGCGGAAAATCTTCAAAACCTGGTTGAATAGGAGAAAAGTATCGGTATACGTGACCAAACAGACCAACCCAGTCGTTAGCTCTGCCTACGTCATATCCATATTCATACGGATTTACAGGCAAGTATGTTTTTTTATTTTCCATGAAAAAATAGCAATAAATCGCTATTTAAGATATCGTGGTATTGTAGGATACCATAGATATAAATAGACAAAACCCTTGGGGGGAGTATGATATTAGATAAACTAAAAGAGCTGGACTTAAGTGATGGTCAGATTAAAGTATATTCTGCCGTACTTGAGCTTGGAATAGCCAGTCTTAATTCTATACAAGAAAAAGCTTTTATGTATGAAAGTGAACAACCATTAAAGATAGAAGAAGAATTTAAAGGTAAAGTTCAAATAATACCTGAAAAATGGCCTAGAGATTTAGGTGAGAAGCATCCATTTAATATTAGAGAATTAGATGATGTTGTTATAAAAGTCGGTTATATTAATGCTATTCTAGATAAATATGTTGATTATATTATTGGAACTGGTATTACTATTCAATGTAAGAAAGATAAGAAAGCAGAAGATTTTTTAAATGATTGGATAAATTATAATAATTTTAATACTATTTTAAGACCATATGTTAAAGATGGTTTAAAAGGAAATGGATATCTAGAAATATCTTCTCAAGGAGAAATTGCTAGAAGAAATCCTCAGAGAATGTTTGTTAATAGAGATGAGAAAGGAATAATTCTAGGTTATAAAATGTATATTTCAGCTTGGGAAGAATTAATGAGAACAGCTGAATTTA
>CAYHJT010000218.1:0-1870 GCA_964356985.1 Candidatus Woesearchaeota archaeon | reverse complement strand
TGGGTAACTGTCATAATCTCTGTTAAATTCCTATAATCTAAGGCGCTAACAGTATTTAAAAAAAATAGCATTATAAAAAATATATAAAAACCTCTTTTAATCATATCAAGGAAAATATTTATAATATATTTAAAACTAACTAAATTTATATAAACGATTCTTAAATCACAAACTAATGGATAAACTTCTTTTTCCTTATGCTGAATATAGAAAAGGTAAGAAAGAATTCATTCTTGAGATAGACAAGGCTATAAATGAAAAAAAGCATGTAATAGTTCATGCGCCAACGGGGATGGGAAAGACAATAAGCACATTAGCCCCGACTTTGGCATATGCAATCAAGAAGGATTTAACTATATTTTTCTTAACCAATCGGCATAGCCAGCACAAGATTGTACTGGAGACGCTTCGCAAGATAAAAGATCAATATAAAATAGAATTCATGGTCGCTGATATTATTGGCAAGAAGCATATGTGCAGCTTTGAAGATGTTGATAAATTAAGTAGCCGAGAGTTTTATGATTATTGCAAGGAACTACGGGAAAAAGATTTGTGTCCTTTTTACAATGCTTCTAAGTCAAAGGAGATGAGGGTAGAGCGCGAAGTTCTTTACGATAAAATAAAAAAAGACGGTCCATTGACAATAGATCAGGTCTACAAGTTAACGAGTAAAAAATTCTGCACATTTGAAGTCACGGCAGATATAGCAAAAAAAGCAAATATAATCATCGCGGATTATTTTCATATCCTAAGTCCCGGAATAAGAGATTCTTTCTTGCTAAGAATAAACAAAGAAATGGGAAAAAGCATCATAATATTTGATGAAGCTCATAATCTGTCTAGGCGTTCTCGAGAATTAATGTCGGATAATATTAGTACTTATGTCATAGAAAATGCTATAAAAGAAGCTCGTGAGTTTGACAACCCACATATTGTGGAAGCGCTTAATGAATTAAAATCTATTTTAGATGAGCTAAAGATAATAAAATTGGAAAAAGCCGAAGAATCATTGCTTACGAAAAATGAATTTTTTCAAAGGGTTGTTGATTTCATAGATTACTTCCAATTCATTGGTGATCTGGAATATTTGGCGGATCTAGTACGAGAAAAAAAGAAAAGATCATTTTCTTCATTGGTAGCTATTTTCTTGAAATCATGGAACACAGATAGCGAAGGCTTTACCAGGATAATAAAGTCATCCAAATTAAAGACTGGAAAAGAGAACGTAAATATAAGTATTCGATGCTTAGATCCGAGTATATTGTTCAAGCCAATAATCCAAAATTCTTCTAGCATAATATGTATGTCCGGAACTTTAGTGCCGACTGAAATGTATAAAGATCTTTTAGGTTTTGATGATGCTATTTTGCGAGAATACAAAAATCCTTTCCCATCTGAAAACAGGCTTAATGTAATTGTCAATGGAGTAACGACAAAATTCGACAGAAGGACCAATGAAATGTATGAAAAGATATCGAACAAATGTTCTTCGGTTCTAAATAATGTGCCTGGAAATGTAATAATATTTTTCCCTAGTTATGACATAATGTATAATATTAGCGTCCATATCAGAAAAGATACAACTAGAAAACTATTTTTTGAGAATTCTGCTCATAATAAAGATGAAAGAATTGAATTGATTAATGATTTCAAAAGGACTAAGAATGGGATATTGTTAGCGGTTGCTGCGGGTAGTTATGGTGAAGGTATAGATCTTCCAGGTGTAATAAAGGGAGTGATAATTGTAGGGTTGCCTTTAAATCGTCCAGATCTAGAGACAAAGGAACTCATAGAATATTATGATAAAAAATATGCCAAAGGATGGGATTATGCATATGTTTATCCAGCAATCATAAAAAGTTTACAAAAC
>CAYHJT010000217.1:0-1873 GCA_964356985.1 Candidatus Woesearchaeota archaeon | reverse complement strand
TTTGATAAGATTGATGGCTCCTTTTATTCCATTCTTAACTGAAAGCATTTATCAGAAAACCTTCAAATTTAATGAAAAAATTGAGAGCATTCATCTGATTGATTGGCCTATTGCAGATAAAAAAATGATAGATGAAGGATTAGAAAAAGAATTTTATTATGCAGATAAGATAATGCAAGCAATATTATTTGGAAGGGATAAATCAAAAATAGGTGTAAGATGGCCATTAAGAAAAGTTAGTATATTGAGCGATAAAAAGGAATTAACTTCATGTTTGAAAATTCTAAATGGATTGATAAAAAAACAGACTAACATAAAAAATATTGAAATAGTAACTAAAGAACAGAATGGTATTGAGGTTGAATTTGAAACTGAAAAATTATATCTAGACACAGAAATGGATGAAGATCTTGAAAGAGAAGGTTATTCTCGAGAGTTAGTAAGAAGAATTCAGAACTTAAGAAAAAATGCTGGATTGAAAAAAGAAAACAAAATAGAATTGATAATAAACACTAATTATGATTTGAAAGAGTTCTTAAAAGAAATGGGGTCCATCGTCGGAGCGTCTTCATTAAAATTTGATAAAGGACATAAAGAATATTCTCATAAATCCTTAGAAAAAATAAAAGATAAAGAGTTTGAAGTTCTGTTTAATATTCTATAATTTTACTACCTAATGGTCACATTGCTTTATAAATACCTTTATAAATCTTTCTTAGAATTATACAAATAATTCAACTCGGGGGTGTTTTAATGGTTAAAAAAGAGTATAAAATTCAGAATATCGTAGCATCTACATCTTTAGAGCATGATATTCCATTAATTAAATTGGCTGAAGCATTGCCAAATACAGAATATAATCCTGAACAGTTTCCTGGATTGGTAATGAGGATCAGAGAACCAAAAACTAGTGCTCTAATATTTAGTTCTGGAAAAGTTGTGTGCACTGGTGCCAAATCTATGGCTAAAGTAAAAGAATCTATCAAGGGAATAATAAAAAATATTGAAAAAATTGGAATAAAAATAAAGGTTGTTCCGATTATAAAAGTTCAAAATATGGTTGCTTCTGGTGCTATAGGCATGGATTTAAATCTTAATGAATTAGCTATGAATCTTGAAAATACGGAATATGAACCTGAACAGTTTCCTGGATTGGTCTATAAATTAGAAGGCACAAGAGCTACATTCCTTTTATTCAGTAATGGAAAAATTGTATGTACTGGAACTAGATCAGAAACAAAATTAAGAGAGGCTGTAGATCAGCTTGTAATTAATTTGAAGAAACTTAATAAATCCAACAAAAAATAATTTTTTATTATTTTTTTAATAATATAGAGGACTAGATGGTAGATGCAACAATACAAATTGAAAAATTTAAAGAATTCTTAGAAAATCAATATAGTCAAAAAATTAATGAAATAATAAAAGAAGGAAAATCTTCTATCGCTTTAGATTTCTTAGACTTGAGTAAATTTGATATTGAATTAAGCGAGGAACTATTAGAAAGTCCTGAAGATACGATAAAGGCTGCAGAAATCGCACTTTCTCAATTAGATGCTTCAAGTAATACTTTGAAAAAGGTACGTTTCTATAATCTTCCAAAAAATCAAGAAGTATTGATTAGAAATATTAGAAGTAATCATTTGAATGCTTTTCTTACAATTGATGGCATAGTTAGGCAAGCTTCGGATGTTAGACCACAGGTAACTATAGCTAAGTTTGAATGCCCTAGCTGCGGAAATACTATGACTATTCCCCAGCTAGATATAAACTTTAGAGAACCAAGCAGATGTAGCTGCGGTAGACAAGGCAAATTCAGATTGTTAAGCAAAGAATTAGTTGATGCGCAGAGATTAATTATTGAAGAAATTCT
>CAYHJT010000216.1:0-1877 GCA_964356985.1 Candidatus Woesearchaeota archaeon | reverse complement strand
ATCTGTTTCTGGATTATATTTCATTAAATCAATAAAAGCCCCTTCTTTTAGAGGATCATCTTCCCAATGTTTTCTAACTTCTGTAATACTTAAGACCCTTCTTATTTTATGTAAACCATCTGGAGTTCTTATAGGGTTTACAATTACAATAATATCTGTAGCCTTAAAACTTGTTCTTGGTACTCCTAAATCATTAACAACCCTATCAAAAACAGCGTAAGGACTTCCGCCATGAATAGTACCAGCTACAACATTAGCTAAAGCACCTATCCTCATAGCCTCGTATAAAGCTAAAGCCTCTCTACTTCTTACCTCTCCAACAATTAAGCTACTATCACCTAATCTTAAACTTGTTCTTATCCCTTCATCAGCAGCCATTTCAGATCCACCAGAAGATAAAGCTGCTCTTACTTTCATAGGCTTGATATTGTATCCAATATCTCTTAGCCTTTTAATAGGTAATTCTAAGGTGTCCTCCACAGTAATAACTCTGTGTTTCCTCATAATCTCAACCATAAAACTTCCAAGTAAACTTGTTTTCCCAGAGCTTCTAGTACCCGCTACTAAAATACTTCTTGCTCCGTCTATTAAAAAACTTAATAATCCTGCTCCCAAAGGATTAATGGCTTTATTTTTAATAAACAAAGGCAAAGTCCATGGATTATCTCTGTGTCTTCTTAATGCATAAGCAAGACCTTCAGGATTTAAAGGTTCTCCTATTATGGCTACTCTTGCTCTTCCACCTGGAACAATTAATTCTGTGTCTAGAACAGGATTTGCTTGATCTAAGGGTCTTCCAGAGATTAATCTAAATCTTGTTGCCCAAGATTCTCCATCTACTCCACTTGGAATAATATTTGTAACACATTCATCATAATCTTGATGAACTATATATATTGGAGTTTGTCCAATAGGTCCATTAATAACTATATCCTGTATTTTTTCATCTTTTAATAACACCTCCAATAACCCAAATCCTACTGTGTATCTTACTAAGACTTCTGCTAGTTTATTTGCTTCATCGTAATCTAAATTTATTCTTTGGTGATGAGCTAATTCAATTAGTAAATCTCTTCCAATATTAAAAAAGGTTAGTCTCATTTTTTCTGGATCTGTAAATTCTTTTTCTTCTGGTTTATGCTCGCCAAGTATATTTCTCGCTAGTTCAATTAACTCAATTTTGTCATCATCTAGGTTAAATTCTGGTGGAGATAAATGATAGTAGTTTTTTACATCATTTGACAATGAAAAGATAGAAACATTAGTTTCTTCATCTAAATTATAAGTATCTAATTCATAAGCGTCTATTGGAAGCTGAGCCATTAATCTTGTCAACATAAAATTAGGACTTATTATTGGTCTAAATATAATAGCATAAGTTGACCTGTTGCCCAGAATAAAACCATCTATATCATCCTTAACTAAACTAATTAGTTTTAGCCTATCCATTAAGTTTAAAATTTCAACTAAAGATTTTAAGTAATTATTTTCTTCTTTTAATCTTTCTTCATCTTTTATTTTTTCTATTCTTATTTTTTGCTCCCTGGTTATTCTTTTTAATTCAACATATGCCCCAATAGGATCACTTTTAAGTAAATTACTAATAATATATTGGATATTTGCTAATTTAGAAGGATTTCTTGCTAAGTAGTCAATGCTTACTCCCGGTAAACCGGTTAACAATTTTTTTTGTTTCGTTAAATAGACATATAAGTTGGCTACTTCCCTTAACATTTGTGTTTGGTCTTCGTCATACAAATAGTTTCTGTCTGCAGACAATATGACTATATTTACAGAAGGAACCTGGATTAGATTATCTATGACATCATTCATACATGAGTTACTATGCTCTATAGAGGGCGGGTAACTTAAACCAA
>CAYHJT010000215.1:0-1886 GCA_964356985.1 Candidatus Woesearchaeota archaeon | reverse complement strand
ATTTAGCAAAACTATTCTCAAATTCTTCGATGGCCTTACCTTGAATAAAGTCTGCCCTCTCAAGAACACCATTTATAGCTAAGTCTATCTCTTTCCTTAAATTACTTATTTGTCTTTGTAAATCAACAAATGCAATTTTCATGCTTTAAACCAAGAAGAACTATGTTTATAAATTTAATCAAAATTACCTAGCTTCTGAATATATAATCCATTCTCTAATCTGCCAAACTGTATTATTCCATTATCTAGCTGTCGTCTAATTTTTTCAACGATCCCAAGAAATACATTATGATCTAAACTAGCTAAAATAGTGGCACATCCATCTCCAATCATATCTTTTTCAATAGCGTAATGCTCAAAAACAAAATTGGCTAATTTATCATTAGGTACAAAAAAATGCTCCCCAAAATAGCTTTTATCAATCCTCTCCTCAATATCTCTAGCATGTAAATTAGTTTCCACAGCAAAGTCAACCATTCCGCTAAAATCTGGATCATAAGAACTATGAACACCAGTAACGGCCAAATTTTTTATTTCTCCTTCTTTTATTTTTAATTCTCTTTGGAGTTTTTCAAACAAAGCCTTCCGGAAATCTATCTTTCCATCTTCATTAATATGTGCTAATCCTGCGATTGATGAATCTAATTTATCCGCAGCATGCGTAACGTTTGATGATCTCCTGTGAATAAATACTAAGCTGTCAGCAAGCTTTAAGGTTCCTCCTACTGCCGATACCCTCATATTATCATAAACTTGCTTGCTTAAAGATCTTCTAGCATGACTTCTGGATGTTGCAACATAAGTCATAAAATCTGTTGGTCTAAAAGTTAATACACTGTCTCTTGTATCAACTAAGCAACCCAAACCACCAGGTCTTGAAAATATTTTTTCTTTTTTTTCTTTTACAAGTTCACCCCAGATATCATTTCTAATCCTTCTGTCTTCTTCAGTAAGAATGTCAGAAAAATCACTTCCGGCCACCTGAAATCTTAAATCTTTGTAATCGACAGGCTTCTCTGGTTTGTAAAAGAATTGAATCCGACTCATATTAATTTAAAAGGTAGTGTATGTTCACTGTACCTTTCTTTTTCCTTTCTTATATCGGAGAATGCAATTGCTCTTGAATCTTTTAAAAATCTGTGCGCATGAACAACTCTTGGCCCGCAAGTGACAAGCTGTCCTGGTTCAATCACTCGTCTTTCTATACCATCTGAACTATCTAAATCCTTCACAAAGATTTCGAATAAACCATCAAAAAGAAATACAACCTCTACACCTTCCGGATGATAATGATTTCCCCTTACCACACCTTCCATAGAAGTATAGTACTCTATCCAGCTATAGCCATTGAGAAAAACATGCAAATTATAAATTTCTCCCCTCTGATCTATATGAGACGGTTCCAGCTTTCTTACTTGGAATCTTGAATCTAACATTTTAATCCCTATATCATAACAAACAGAAATATTTAAATTATTTTTGGTTCAGGTAAGGGAATTGGTATCAAATGTCACTAACCTACACACATCGTTACTTGATTTCTTGTGGAGGTATGGCTGTCATGTAGGTATACTTGCTATGCTTTGTCTTTTGCTTAATATCATCAAAATATTCGTATGCAAACACTACGAGAACATCAATTTGATTGTTTTCTAAATGTTCTTTAGGAAAAATTGGAATGTGTGTCCCGGGGCTATATCTGTTTTGTTTTAATGGGCTATCATCGATTAAGAATGATACCAATGAAGAGTCTATCTTGCCATAATTACAAATGGTGCTAACTCGAGCCGGAGCCCCATAACCCGCAACCTTAATATGCGCTTTTTTATATTCAACAAGTTTATTGCGGAAATCATTTATATACTGATCAACTTTCTGTCTGAATT
>CAYHJT010000214.1:0-1888 GCA_964356985.1 Candidatus Woesearchaeota archaeon | reverse complement strand
ATATGTCAATGAAGTTGAATTTACAATCATAGGAGCAATTAGTAAAACAAGAAACAATATTAGTATTTTACCAAACTTCATTTTAGCCTCTTTAATAATTTTAATAATTGATGGTTATTATTTAATTCTTTTTATTTTGGATGAATTTCTAAATGCGGAATCTATTTGCTCATTGTTCCAGCCTTTTCTTAGCAAAGCGGACCTTATTTGCTGCTCTGTATAACCTCTTCTAGAAACTCCTGAAACATATTCAGTTAATTTTTCTAGGTCTTGCTTATTTGTAAACAGCCTTTTCTTGCGGAATCTTACGCTTATCTTATTGCTTAAATCTCTGAAGTTGCCCAGCCCCTTGTAAAAATTAATGTAAAGTGCTCCTATCAAAACTATGATGAATAAAGGTATGTAAAATGCCCAGGGGAATTTCTTTTGGCAGTCAGGTTGGCATGACGATTTTGTCTCATCGGAATTGCAAATTCCGTCACCGCATACAGATGCTTTTTGGTTAGAGATTGTTGAGGGTATTACTACTGTAACGCCAGTTAACGTCTTTGACTTGTATAATAATTCACGAGTTGCCCCAAAGTCTATCAAGTTATGGGAAGTGCTTTTATTGTAATTGTTAGGGTAAATAACCTGGATTTCATCGATGGAGGAAGCAAAGTTCTCAATAACTTTTATTCCAGCAACTGAACTAGATATTGATTTTTTTATTAACATGAAAGAGTCATTTCCTTCTATGAAAGTCACATATATTTTTCTTACATCAGAATTTATGTTTACATTCTGTTGATCAAACAACATTATATCTTGCTTGAATGAATCAATATTAGAAACAATTTTATTTAATGAACTGGGGTCAGGAATGTCTGTAATGTCTGGCAATAAGTTAGAATATTGAGATATATCTACTTGTAAAACCAATGGTGTTTTTGATCTTATTATATTAATCTGATCAATCAACGGTTTGAATAATTCTTCTTTATTGGCTATTGATTCATTAATAAGAATCGAATTATAGCTTGATTTTATTAAAGATAAATTGTTTTGGGCTTGATCTATTGATGTGCTATATCCTAAATCTTGATAAGTTTGTCTTAACTCTGCAGAGCCCTTGTTGTAATTAGAGTTAGCTTCATATAATAACAAACTTGTGTCATCCATTAAGCTTGACAATTCTGCTTCCTGGCTCCTAATATACACAACTAGTGATTTAGAGGATCTTATTCCCAGATTATCTTCTAAAGTTAGCACTACGTTATAAGTTCCGAATGAGCTGAACTTGTGAGATGTGGAAATTCCTGTTGAATTAGTGCCGTCGCCAAAATTCCAATAATAACTCTTTATGTTTCCATTCGGCGATGTAGAGCCCTGGGCTGAAAAGGATATTGACTGATTATAAGAAGTTATTGTTGTAGAAGCTGTTAAAATCGGATTTGGAGCATTCCCTACGCTATAGCTTATAGAATTGCTGTCTACATTATTAAATGAAATCTTTAATGAATAATTGTTCTGCAAATCTGGAGTTACTAGACTATAAAATTCGTTTAATGGAAATTTAAGAAGAGAATTTATATTTATTTTTTGCGATGTGTAAATAATATTATACATAGCAGTAAACTCATTCTTGTTAATATCCTGAAGCAATATGTTATCTAGATTAATTTGGCCGTCGCTGTTTAATGTAAATTTAAATGGGACTATACAATTAGATGTAGTGCAAGTATTAAGAATATATTTAGCTTTATTGTTTATGTTTTGACCTTGAATAACTGCATCAGAAGATATTGTAGTATTATAGTTTGCAGACATTGCAGTTATAAAATAATAATCGCTAAGCTTTGGAATTTTATAATAATTAGTTGTTGAATTTCCCCCCTTTACATAAATA
>CAYHJT010000213.1:0-1892 GCA_964356985.1 Candidatus Woesearchaeota archaeon | reverse complement strand
ATGAAGAATTGAATCAAACATCACATCTCCTGTTTTGAAAACTCCTTCTGTAATTCCTTCTTTCTTCAAGTTTTGAATTGCAATATCTGAAGGACAGAACAACAATTTTGAGATATGATCTACCAACACACGATTTACTTCTTCAGGCATTGACTTGTCATAAGATCTTAGTCCTGCTTCTACATGGGCAATGTCTACATCATTTTTATTTGCTGCAATTGCGCCTGCAAGAGTAGAATCGGTATCTCCATAAACTAAAACTAAATTTGGCTTGTGAATCTGAATAATCTCTGAGATTCCTTTAATCATTTCTCCAATTCTCTCTGCAGGGGTTTTGGACTTTAGGTCTAGATGATAATCAGGAGCAGGAATCTTTAATTCGTCAAAAAAGGATTGACTCATATTGTAATCGTAATGCTGACCAGTATGGACTAATATTTCCTCGTGCTTCTTTCTTATTTCTTTTGAGACAACTGAAGCTTTAACGAATTGAGGTCTTGCTCCAATAACTGTTACTATTTTCATGGTATAGGTATATTTATGGAAATTTTTGACTATTTAAATAAGTATAGAGCCTCGGCCGTATTAAGTTTGAAGAGAAGATATTAAATACTGCATAAAATGATAGATTTTTAATTCGCTTTGAATTTATTTATATATGGATAAAAAATTAAGTAATGAAAAGATAGGCTTTTTTTCAAGAAGCTATGCTTTTAACAGACATAAAAGGTTATTGGCCTATTCTACTATGCTTCCTGAAGCAAAGTTAGTATTGTTTACAACTAATAGATTGAAAGATATCTCTAAATGGAATGGCGTGAAAAATTTAGAAGTAGTAGAACTTAAGCCGAACTTAAGAGGATATTTCAAATTAATAAGATATTGTAGAGATAATAAATTAAGATATATTTCAAATTTGGGACATCCTAAGTCTCTGCCAATAATCTTAATCAACAAACTAATCAATGGAACAAAGTATATTGTTTTTAGAGGTTTGTATAAAGGAAATATTTTGGATTACTTGGTCTACTCTATGTTTGCAGATAAAATTCAAGTTAACGATACAAAACTTTATGATAAATTAAAAAATTCTATACACAGGGATAAAGTATACTATCTACCTGCACCGACAGATACCGATTTTTATTCTCCAAGAGACAAGAATTCTGCAAGAAAAGCTTTAGGTCTGCCGGTTAATAAGAAAATAGTCTTATTTGTAGGAAGGGTAAATAAAAACAAAGGGTCTGAATTTCTTTTAAGTGCTATAAAGGCTAACAAAGACATAACCTTTGCCGTTGTTGGTTCAATTACAGATGAAAGATTCCTTAACTTAAAAGATGAAAACTACATTTATCTTGGTAAAAGAGAAGGCGATGAATTGGTTAATGCCTATTGTGCAGCAGACCTTGGTCTTTTTGTCATAGCTATTGAAGGTGGGGGCTTGGCAATGACTGCACATGAATGCTTGGCTTGTGGAACTCCGATACTAATTTCTAAAAGAAAGGATTATATGGCTGGAGAAGGAATATTTCCTGTTGAAGAAGAAACTCATAAGGTTAATCTGGCTATAAAAAAATTCTTTGATATGAATGTAAAGGAGAGAGGAAACCTTGTTAAGAAAAGCAGGCAGACATCTATTGATATATGTTCAATAGACAAGTTTAAATCAGACTACCGAAAATTATTTCTTGACAAAGATTAGAGAATTTATCTATTCCGAGGTTTATTTCCCAAAATTCTTATCTTGCTATAAAGACTAGCCATAACTTTGATATCTTCCTTATCGAATGATTTGAACAATAAAGCTAGAAGGAAATAAACTGAAAAGAAGAAGATTAGTAAAAATATAAAAAAGAAATGGCTGTAGGCTATATGATTATAGAGATATTTTG
>CAYHJT010000212.1:0-1913 GCA_964356985.1 Candidatus Woesearchaeota archaeon | reverse complement strand
CCATCAGCTAGCCCTGTATTACTATAAGAAACAACATTCTCTGCTAATGAAGCTATTTCATTCCATGGGCCTCCAGAAGCTAATGCTCTCTCTAATTTATATCCTGTCTCGCTAGAAACATCATTCCATGATAATGCAATAGCAGAAGTTGAAACGCTAGTTGCATTCAAGCCACTAGGTGCTGGAGGTGCTGTTTGAACAGGAGCATTATATTCGTCATTATCAGTGGTGCTTGTACATCCAGGATCACTAGGATAGTCAATTAAAATATCTCCATCATTATCTATTCCATCAGAACATTGATACGTTACAGTAGAAGGAATTGAAGTATAAAGCTGTATCTTTGGAACTACTTCTTTAGCCTGACTTGCACTGCTCCACGATAATCTGGCGCTTGCAGAAACTTTATTCTCAAAATATTCAACTTTAATAGGATACGTCCTTCCTGCTTCTAATCTTATCTTCCCGCTCTTTTCTCTACTGCTATGAATAACATAATCGCTTACTACTAATGCATTATCAATATAAACCCTCATTCCATCATCAGACTTTATATAAATAGTATACTCCTCACTATACAAAGGCTCTATAAATCCTAACCATCTAACTGAAAATGTATCAGAAGCAATCCCGCTGACAGGAGAGCCTGTTCCCCATGAGAAATCTATTTTAGGATCAACCCTCTTGACACTAGTTCCTGTGAAATCTAAATTATTATAATAAGTTGCATTCAAACCATCTCCTATCCCTAAAGAAGCTCTTTCTAGTTCTGGAATGTCAATAACAGTAAATGTTATCTTTAATGGAGTTCCTGCAGATCCTGCTGCTTTATCTCTAGTATAAGGTGTTGCAGTTAATGTATATGTTCCAACAGGAGCTTCCCAACCAGTATAATCTTCTCCTGTATTTCCAAATAAAGCATAAGGAGGACTATTTTCTGTTTTAGTATGATCAAAACTTGTTCCATCTAAAACAAATTTAACACTTCCAGAATCTGCTGGATTAACATTAGCCACTATATTAAAATTAGTGTTTGAAAGAAGAGCAATATTAATTTCATCTCCATCATCCAAAGTTTCATATCCAGGAACAGCTTTGCTTGTTTCAGCATCTATTAATGTAAAGCTGACAACTTTTTGAGAGCTGAGCAACGCATCTCCTGTTATTCTTCCTGTAATTCCAAGAAAATTAAAACTAATGGCTAAAACTACTGCCAATAAAACTAAAGTTAATACTATAAAGTGTGCTCTTTTCATAATTTCAGATTTAAACAATTACACTATTTAAATATTTCTCTCTTTATTAACCAAGTTCTCAAAATTTTATTATTAATTAATAAAATAATCAATTTATATTAGGTAATACGTAGAATTCTAATATATTTCTTTACACAAAGCTCAATAATCCTTGAAAATTACGGAAAACAAAAAAAGCTAACTCAATTCTTTTAGAAAGGTTTAAAGTGTTTATTTTATCTTATTTTAAATGAGTATTATTTTCGATGTGGTTGATAAAAGTGGCAGAAAGATAAGATTAACTAATGGAAGATGGAAGCATATAAAGAAACACCCCCATATGGATGAAAATAGATTGGAAGACTTAAAACAGATTTTGAAAGAAGGTTTAATTATTAGACATAGTGATGATAATGAAAATGTTGTATTTTATTATAAGGAATTTAAGAAAATGTCTCCTGAAGAAAGATATTTGTTTATTTCAGTTAAATATTTAAACAGCGAGGGATTTGTAATTACATCATTTTTTACTAATAAGATTACCGGATTAAAATGAATGAAGAAATGAGCATTTACTATGACGAAGAAGGAGATTATTTAGAGATAGCCAGTGGAAATATTAACAATTGTTATTTTGATAATATTGGAGAAGGTATTTTTAAAATTACAGATAAAGAA
>CAYHJT010000211.1:0-1933 GCA_964356985.1 Candidatus Woesearchaeota archaeon | reverse complement strand
CAGCTAAGATAGTTTCTGTTATGTTTTATTCTAATGATGATATTTTAGATTATATTAATAAAAAGGTTAGTGTAAATAAAAAAATACCTCTAATTGCAATACCAACTACAGCAGGTACTGGTTCTGAGGTAACACCATTTGCTGCATTTTATTATGATAAGAAAAAACAATCTTTTGGTTCTATAGGTGATAATATAGTTTATCCGGAACATGCTATAATAGATCCGATATTAACAATGACAATGCCAAAAGAACTTACAGCTTCTTCTGGATTAGATGCTTTATCACAAGCACTTGAATCATATTGGAGTATTAATTCAAATCCTTTATCAGATACGCATGCTATTCAAGCTATAAAGTTAATATTGGAAAACTTAGAATATTCTTATGAACGCATTAATGATGAAGAATCTAGATTTAATATGTCTAGGGCAAGTTTAGAAGCAGGATTAGCATTCAGTCAAACAGCAACAACCGCACCCCATTCGATATCTTATCCAATGACAGCACATTTTAATTTAAGTCATGGTTTTGCATGCGCTTTAACATTACCAGAATTTTTGTTATATAACTATAATGTAAATGAAAATGATTGTGTGGATAAAAGAGGCCATGAGTTTGTTAAAAACAGATTAGAGGATCTTGCACATAAAGTTGAGTTAGATAATATCAAATTTTTATATCATAGGATAAAAGAATTAATGAATAATATTAATGCGCCATTAACATTATGGAATACTAATATTTATAATTCTAGTATCATAATAGAAGAAGGATTTAGTCCAGAAAGGATGAATAATAATCCAAGAAAAGTAACTAAAGAGTCTTTAAAAGAAATATTAGAAAAAATAAGGTAAACTTATAAAACTTTTTTATTTAATAAAGTTTAAGGGTTAAAATGAAAAGAGTATATGTCGGTTTAAGCGCAGATTTATTGCATCCGGGTCATCTTAATGTAATAGATGGAGCTAGGAATCTTGGAGAAGTAACGATTGGATTATTGACGGATAAGGCTATTGCTAGTTACAAAAGACTACCTTTTTTATCATATGAGCAAAGAAAGATCGTTGTAGAAAATATTAAAGGTGTAAATCAAGTAATACCACAAGAAACTTTAGACTACACTGAAAATTTAAGAAAATTAAAGCCAGATTATGTTGTACATGGTGATGATTGGAAAACTGGAGTACAAAAAGAGACTAGAGAAAAAGTTATTGAAGTTTTAAAAGAATTTGGCGGACAATTAATTGAAGTCCCATATAAATCAGAGAAATTTCCAGGAACTCCTTCTACTGAATTAAATAGAATGTTGCGTGAAGTCGGATATACTCCTGAAATAAGAATGAAGATATTAAGGAGATTACTAGATGCGAAAGATATTGTAAGAGTTTTAGAAGCTCATAATGGTCTTACTGCTTATATTATTGAGAATACTCAAGTTACAAAAGATGATAAAACTAAAGAGTTCGATGGTATTTGGATAAGTAGTTTAACTGATTCTTTATCAAAAGGTAAACCAGATACAGGCTATGTTGGTTTTGACTCAAGATTAAATACAATAAATCAAGTTTTAGAAACAACAACCAAGCCAATTATTGTCGATGGGGATAATGGTGGTTATGCCAATCATTTCGTATCTGTTGTTAAGACTCTTGAAAGACTTGGTGTTTCTGCAGTTATAATAGAAGATAAAATTGGTTATAAAGAAAATTCTTTATTAGATAAAGTAGTACAGGAACAAGACACAATAGAAAATTTTACAAATAAAATTAAGGCTGGAAAAAAAGCTCAATTAACAGATGACTTTATGATTATACCAAGAATTGAAAGTTTAATTTTAAATAAAGGGGTGTGGGAAGCGATTATAAGAGCTAGAGCATATATAGAAAGCGGTGCTGATGCCATAATGATACACAGCAAGAAAGATCGGAAG
>CAYHJT010000210.1:0-1936 GCA_964356985.1 Candidatus Woesearchaeota archaeon | reverse complement strand
AATCTTCAACTAGCAAGTATCCTAGCAGAATACAATTGGTGGGGAACAGCAAATGAAACACAGATAGCACAATCAATTTATGATTACTTTGACAATCCAGCTTATGGTGTTGTAGATTTCTACCCTTTCCTAAATTCGCCATTTTCTCCTTCGATTATAGTAATCATTACACAATCTTTAATCGATGGGATAGTTGGACAATTTTCTTCTCAAGAATTTATAGCTACGGGTGGAACCCCTCCTTATTCGTGGTCTTTAGTAAGCGGAAATTTACCCAATGGAATAAATCTCTTTTCTGATGGTGTGATTAATGGCACTCCAACAAATGCAGGAAATTTCACATTTACAGTAAGGGTTACAGACGCAAATAATAGTATTGCTGAAAGAATATTTACAAAACAAGTATTTGTTACCCTACCACCACCACAATTAAGAATTCATAAAACAGGAACTGCGACTGTTCCAGGAAGAAATGTAAATTACTTTATTTTAATTGAGAATATAGGAAATATACCTGCATATAATGTTAGTATTTTAGAATTATTAAATCCTCTTATATTTAAATTACAATCTACGTCACCTTCTGCAGAAGTGAATGTTTCTGAGTTAGTTAATGCATCAGTTATACCATGGGTAATCCCGTCAATTAACCCAGGAGATACAAGGATATTATCCTACCAAGCCAAAATAAATAATTCAGCACCTCTTGGAGAAAATGTCACAGGTGGCCCAATATGTTCTGCATTAGGTCTAGCATACGAATGGGCAAGTTGTCTTACTTATGCAACCAATTTATATGTATCTTGTTCACCTACTTGTGGGGGTTTATGTTCGTCATGTGTGGTTCCTTGCACACCTCCTTTAATTGGAGTAGCTTGGCAAGCTTGTGCGACTTGTTTAGGATTTTGTACAGTATGTACACTTTCATGTGCTGGAGCAGATGTAATCCTTGATACGGCGCAAGCTTGTTATGAAGATATTATCAATACTAACGGTGACTTATGTGCCAAATTTATTTCAAGACTTATAGCTGCATCTGACCCAAACGAAAAAATAGTTGTTCCAGACGGGTTTATTAAATCTAATCAAGATCTACTATACACAGTTCACTTTGAAAACATAGGAAATACATCTGCTTTAGATGTATTTGTTTCTGATAAATTAAATAGCAATCTTAATATTTCAACATTAGAGATTATCGCGAAAAACGGAACATTTATTCCTCTACAAGAAGGCCAAACAGCCCTATTATTTGAACAACAGAAAAATCAAACTATATTGGTAGGAAATATTTCAATAAATATTACAATTAATGAAACATGGAATGTCAATCTATTTAATGGAATCTTAAACTGGTCTTTAATAAATATAGATTTGCCAGTTAATGCAACAGACGAACTATTATTCTCAATAAAACCTAAACAAAACCTAGTTAACGGAACTGAAATAAGAAATAATGCAACTATTCAATTTGAAATATTTACTCCCATAACTACAAATTCAACACTTAATATCATAGATGAAGTTTCTCCAACATGTACAATGGATTCTTTACAGAATGCAACTAATTCACTTAATTTCACTATCTCATGGAGTGGAATTGACCCTATAGGTGAAATAGATTTTTACACTATATTCGCTTCAACAGATAATGGTCCGTTTAACTTTTTAATAAATAGGACTACCCTTAATAATGTAACATTCACAGGACAACAAGGCAAAGCATATAGATTCATCTGTATAGCAACAGATACAGCAGGAAATACAGAAATTCAACCTCCTATTCCAGAAGCTATCACAACTATTCCTAATCCAACATTGTCAACTACAGGAACTCCAACTCCCGGAAGTACTGTAACATTTAATTTAACTGATTTAGTAAATCCGGGTGCTAACTATATATTAGCTATGTCACAAAGCAATACTCCGGGAATCC
>CAYHJT010000209.1:0-1941 GCA_964356985.1 Candidatus Woesearchaeota archaeon | reverse complement strand
ATTAAGCCCGAAGGAAAAAAAGGAAATAACTGTTTTTGCAACACCCTCATCTCAAACTCCATATAAGGTCTACAATGGAAAAATAAAAATAAATTTCATAAAATGAACCAGAAAGATATTATAACCATAATAGTATTCATTTTTTTTATCAGCTCGATAACCTCAACTATTTTCTTAACATGGAAAGTAAATGACATTGTAATAGAGGGAAAAACAGTCGGAAATATTTCTTTAACAATAATAAATGAATGCGGGAATGGAGTCTGCGCTGGCGGTGAAAATTGTCCAGTAGACGTTACAGATACAGATTGTACTGATAACACATGTTATGAACCAACATGCACCGATGGTTGTGGTCAAGTCGCAGTAGCAGACGGAAGTACTGATGAAGGTTGTTCTGGTACAACAGGATGTTCAGGTGGTAATTGTCAATGCAACGGAGCAGGTACTTGCAGATCTGGTGCAGCCCCTTCAGGAGGCGGTGCAGGTGGAGGTGGCGGCGGACCTTCGGGAGGTGGAGGATCGGAAATAGATCAAGACATAAAAATCTTAACTGAAAGAATCAAAGCAGTTACTAAAGTTGGACTTCCATTAAAACAGAGAATAACCATTCAAAATCCAGGAAGAAAATCAGTAGAAGTAAAATTAACATCTCAGGGAGTCGATAGCGTATTAAAAATAAAAGAACCACAATTTATTATACGCCCAGGAGAAATCAAAGTAATCTCGATAGACATAGTCTCTCTTGAAACAGGAGTATTTACTGGGATCATTTTCGTAACCACAGAAAGAGGGACAAAGCAGATTCCGGTAACAATCGAAATAGAAACCCAACAAGTACTTTTCGACCTTAGCATAGATTTGAAACCAAAACAACTACCAGCTGGAGAGCAAATAACCGCAACAGTAACAATATTTAATGTCAATGATCTAGGTCTAGGCCAAGTAAATGTCGAAATAGACTATTTCATAAAAGGCCTCAATAACCAAATAATCCAACAAGATAAAGAAACGATTTCATTAGAATCTCAAGCAACTCTATCAAAAACATACACAATACCAGAAACAACAGCAGATGGAGAATATGTCTTCATTGCCCAAGCTTCATATCAAAGCACAATAGGCACTACATCAGAATCCTTCATAGTAAAAAGATTAGAAATACCTGCACCAATTTCAAAATGGTCACTAACCTATACCATCATAGGATTCATAATAGTGATCATCATAGCTTCAATTATGTTCAGTAAAAAAATAAAACATAGAATAATTCAAAGGCCAATAATTATTAAAAAAACAACAAAGAAAATTATAGACACAAGTAGACTATTAAAAAATCAAAAATTAATTAGACAAAAAAATACACTCGAGGAAGCTTATCAAAAGGGCTATATCTCTCGTGATTCCTATCTGGAAGGAAAAAGAAGCCTGGAAAGTGAGATAAGAAAGCTTAAATAATAGTGAATCTACAAAAATAAAAAGGGTGACTACATGAAGGAAAAGCTCAAACAAGAGAAAAACTTACTTTCAGCCGCTGTAAAAGATCTAGCCAAGGAAATCGCTCAGCTCCAAAAAACAAAACGAAATATTGAAGGCAAGTTAAAGTCTACCGGTTCCAACATGTCTCTTACTCAGTCAAAGGAAGCAAAACTAAGAAACGAATTATCAGAATTAATCAGTAAAGAATCTAAGCTTGCAGGAAAGAAAGAAAAACTACAACAGAAAGTGAACGATGTGAAGGGAAAGCTAGAAAAGGTCAGTAAAATCTCAAGAGAGCTTGAAAGTGTCTAAAAAGAGAAACAAAACCTTTTTAAAGCAACCGTCGTAAGAATTCTTATGGAATCAGACAGACCATTAGACGCATTAAATCATGCACGGGGCAAAAAAGTCCTCGTAGAATTGAAAAACGGAAAGCAGATTTCTGGAACGTTAAAAGCATTT
>CAYHJT010000208.1:0-1944 GCA_964356985.1 Candidatus Woesearchaeota archaeon | reverse complement strand
AAGGTTTAATTAGATTTAGATTTTTTGCCTCGTTAATATCGTTTATAAGGCTTTGGGAAGAAACAAATCGTTCTATTTCCGAGGTTTGATCTTGTGAATAATCAATCTCTATAATTTCATCATTGTTACTGCTTATTGTTCCTCTTATTTTATTTAACGCATTGTTTCCTTCTCCTTCGAAATTTGCTATATTTATTTCGTAAAAACCGCTTTTTTTGCTGGAAAGTTTTATTGTGTATTTGCCGTTTTCCGGTTCAGGTAATAAAAGTTCATTTACTCCGGTTCCTAGTTCTTCTAGTATGTCTTGGCTATTTGGATTACTTATAGGTGGTTGGAAAGAGTACGATGCATTATTTATTGTATCGAATTCTTGAAGCTGTCCATTATCAAAGTATTTTCCTGTTTTATTATTTTGTGGGTCTGTGATGAGCAATTCAACGCTTGGATTAACAACAGCGACTAAATAACTAAGGTTAGTATTTGAAGGAATATATCTATCAACCTGCGTGTAGCTGTTATTGAAAGATGCAAGTGTTGGATAGTTCCATTCAGGATCATTTATAGAATAAGTGTTGTTTGATTTTCCTTTTGCTACTACAAAGTGACTTGAAGTTTGAGAATTATTTACTCCAAGAATATCGGGGAATGTATTTAAGTCTTCGTTAATAATAGCAGTTGTATTGTTATTAGGATACGCTCTCTTATGCATTAATTTTACATTCGCTTTGCCTGCATCAGATAATTGTTTAGTTAGCTTTCCGATTACAGGCCAATTAAAATAAGAATAGAAACCGTCAATATTGTCGTGTCCGGTTAGATATCCTTTATTATTCTTAAGCCAATTATTAAGAGACCCCGGGTCAATTGGAGTTCCATCGGTGAGTTGATTAATATTGTGAAATCTAAGAACCATTGCGGCGGAAGTTACAGCGCATCCCCATCTGTCCATTGTTGGATTAGATAGTTTTCCGAAAGAATTATCGTATTCGGTGGGTCCCCACGGTAAGCTATTTTGACTAAAATACGGAACTGATAGTTGGTTGTCTGAAGCAAGACCATATGCATAGATACCTACTTCTGTTGCTGCGTACAAAATGTTGGAATCATTTATTGGAACCAGCAGCCTTTTAACGCCAACATTCGGTAAACCGTTAGTTATATCTGTCCAAGTTGAACCATCATTTATTGTCATATAAGCACTAGTTTCAATACCAAGATCTTCACCAGCATATACAGTATTGGTACGTACGGGATCAGTAACTAGTGCCTTATAAATATTATTAAGAGCACCGCTCGAGAGTATCCAATTGAATCCACCATCTGTGCTTTTATAAAGTCCATCATTTCCATTAGCATATAAATTAGAAGAATTTGAAGGATCTATTGCTAACGAGTACAACACATTGTTATTAAAAAAGCTTGATATATTTGTCCAATTTGCACCACCGTCTGTGCTTTTATTTATTCCTTGTCCCCAACTTGTTCTTGTATATAAAATATTAGGGTTTAAAGGATCTATTCTTACAACAGTAGGGTCACAAGCAAGTCCTATACCTCGCGTCCAAGTTCCAGCTGCATTAGAGCTTTTGTAGACAGAGCCGCATCTACTCCCAATTGCCGCATATAAGGTATTATGGTTAGTAGGATCAATAATCATACTAGATACGTCTTTAGGTGGGCCACCAAAACCGACATTTATAATACCATTATGTGAGTAAGTCCAAGTTGCTCCTCCATCAGTACTTTTTAATATTCCAGTACTTCCGTCATCAACTCCCACGCCTCCTGCATAAATAATATTGCTGTGGGTTGGGTCAACTATTATATCAGTAAAATATCCTGAATAATTAGTTATGCCATTATTAATTGTATTCCATGTTGTGCCACGATCTGTACTTTTAAATATTCCGTAACCTGCTGTTCCTGCATATAATATATTAGGAT
>CAYHJT010000207.1:0-1947 GCA_964356985.1 Candidatus Woesearchaeota archaeon | reverse complement strand
TTTTTTATTTTTTTCTTTCTCTTCGTTTACAAATCCAACTGCAACGAGCTTGTACAGTCTTCTCTTAATGCTCATTCTATCTAGGCCAATGACGTTTTCCAAATCTTTAGCTTTAGACGGCCTATGTCTTAACGCCCTCAATATTGCGATATTTTGAGGGCTGGCCAGTAGCTTATACGCCGATATGTTCTTGGTAGTTTCATTTGTCATGACCCACATTTCGATAAGGTTATACATAAATATGGTTAGCAAAACAACGCTTAACGCAAAAACAATAAGTTTAAATAACGAACTACGTTTTTATGGTATGAAAGGTGGGTAGATATATATAGCAGAATGGTTTTTTGATTTAGCTTTTGCGATATTGGTTTAATTAATTGTGTGATGAATGGTGGAACGGTTGTGAAATGAAAAAAATAAATAGAATATTTATATATATATTTGTGTTTTTGGCTACAATTACATATGCTGTCGCGCTTGATTTAGTAGATACAACAGTTGAGGCGACAAATGGTTGCGGTGATGGAATAGCAAATAATTTGATAAGCACAAATCATCTAGGACAGAGTTTCATCGCCAATCACACTGGCGTGATTAATAAAGCAAAGATTAAAAATGAATGCCAGCCTGGTTTAAGTGGCAATAGAACTTTCTGCTGGGATATTAGAAATGGTAATTGGTCATCAGCTGGAAGTATAATTGGATCAGGATGCAGTCAAATAGAGTGTAATACGACAAATGTATGGCAAACAGTTGATATCTCTGCGAATGTAACTAAGGGAAATAAGTATTTTCTTTATATGTCAAATCAATCTAGTGAATGGTCATGGAGGCTCGCGTGTTCAGCATCATATCCTAATTTAGAGGCACTACAATACGAAGAGTTATCATCTAAGGATTTTCAAATAGGATCTGATTTACAAGTAAATTTTACAACAAGCATAGTAGATACTGATGGAGATTTAATAGTTGATGAAGACGATTCTTGTCCGGCAGTTTTTGGAATACCTCAATTAAATGGATGCCCGGATACTCAGATTCCAGTCATTAATTTGACCGGAAATAATCCCCAGATAATTGAAGCCGGAACTTCTTATTCTGAGTTTGGCGCAATAGCTTCTGATAATGTTGACGGCAATATTACTGCCAATATATTAATTAACAAAAGCGGGGTCAATACAAGTATATTAGGCAGCTATCTTGTTTATTATAATGTAAATGATTCTAGCGGCAATAACGCAAGCACTATAAATAGAACTGTTAATGTAATTGATACTCAAATTCCAGTAATTACTTTATCGGGAAGCAATCCTCAGATAATAGAACTATTGAGCGCGTATGCTGAACTCAACGCGATAGCCATTGATAATTATAATGGCAATATTTCTGGAAGTATTTTAATTAATTCAAGTTCTGTAAATACGAGTATTGTTGGCCAATATTTTGTTTATTATAACATATTAGATTCAAGCGGAAATCCCGCAACACAAAAAACAAGAATAGTTAATGTGGTTGAAACGACAGCTCCAGTTATTACTTTACTTGGCGTTACACCAATAACTTTAGAGGTCGGTTCTGTTTATATTGATGCCAGCGCAACAGCTAGTGATAACTATGATGGTAACATAACCTCAAATATAGTTATCATAAATCCAGTGAATGTCAATGTTCTTGGAAGTTATTTAATAACTTATAATGTAAAAGATTCAAGTAATAATTCTGCAATAGAAATAAATAGAACTGTGAATATTGTTGATACAACTATTCCGATTATAACATTAATAGGATCGACACCAGTAAATATTACGGTTAATTCATCATATGTTGATGCTGGCGCAACAGCGTTGGATAATTACAATGGAGTTATTACAAGCAACATTGTGACAGTAAATCCAGTTAATATAAATATTGCTGGCCAATATATTATTACTTATAATGTGAAAGATT
>CAYHJT010000206.1:0-1947 GCA_964356985.1 Candidatus Woesearchaeota archaeon | reverse complement strand
ATGGCTTATTGTAAATTAATCTTTTCTTCTCACAGCTAAACATTGAATTATTAATAGCAACTTTACGATTAAAGGTTTCCCATTCTGATGTTGTAATTCTCTTTACAACAAAACCTGTTTTTTCATCTGCGTGTTCTGTTTTAATCTTTTTTAATATCATTCTTTACACTCTCCACTATTTCCAAAGGATTTAATAAATTATAAACTCGTTTTCTGCTATCTCCCTCTCCGAGATTAACAGCAATCCATCCAGCAGTTTTTAATTCATTAAACATAACGCTGATTAGGTTTCTATCTAAATGTTTTAGCTCTTTCTGTGCTTGTTCAAAAGTAAAAGGTTTATCTTTAAACTTTTGCCAAAGTTTAGCGTAACGCTTCCACACCCATTTTGGAATTGGATTAACCATATTAGTAATAGACTAACATAATTAGTATTTAAATCTTCTGGTATTTTCCAGAATCAGAGCAGAAGGCAACATATTAACTTTAATTAGTGTTTCTCGTTCTAATTTCAGTTTTCTATTAACACTTTTATTCATTTTATCAGCATCAAAATTATCTTTATGCTTCTCTTTATATTCTTGCTCTGCTACATCTATCTTTTTTTCAAACCATCTTATCATCATTCTTAATTCATTTTCCATTTTTTATCAGGATTAAAGGTTTATTTGTAAAAATCCAATTCTCAATTATTTTCTTTAGTAATTCTGACCTTGAAGAACAACCATATTTTTTATATGCCTTATCCAACAATTCTATGTTATCTTCTCCGACGGAAAAAGATATTTGATTAGGTTTTTTTGACATTTTATAGTAAGTTACCTTTACACATAAAAGTAATTTACCTTTATAAATATTGGTAAGTTACCTATATTTTGGAACACCGAAAGGTTTATATATAGCCATATACTAATTATATTAGGTAATAGCTAATATGATACAAACAACAGAATACATAAAAAATTTCTCTGAATGGAGAAACGAAAGAGCAAAAGCAATTTTAGAGAAAGGAGAGCCACAAGCATTAGACGAATTTACTTATTTAGTGCCTTCTCAAAATTCAGACAGAAAATATAAGGTAACCCACATAGACGCTTATTCTTGCGAGTGTGAAGATTTTAAGAGAAGATGTGCAGGTAAAAATTTATACTGCAAACACATTAAAGCGATTTTAATTTTTGAGAAGATTAAAGCACAATACGAAGTAGAACCACAAGTAACCAAAGAAATAGAGTTAATTATAGACCAACCTCAAAAAGATGTATGCCCTTATTGCTCTTGCGAAAATATCTTTAAGAGAGGACAAAGACAGACTAAAATAGGAGTTAAACAATTATTCTGTTGTAAATCTTGTAAGAAAAGATTTGTTTTAGAGCCAATTAAAAATATTAAAGGAAACTCTAAATTAGTTTGCTTGGCTATGGATAGTTACTATAAGGGTTTGTCTTATCGGGATATTTCAGACCAATTTCAGCAGTTTTATGGATTATCAATTTCTCATGTTACTATTAGAGATTGGGTTTTGAGATTTAGTGAAGTAATGGAAAAATACAGCGAAACAATACAACCACACATAAAAGGAGTATGGAACGCAGACGAAACTTTAATATTAACCAAAGAAGGCAAGAATAAGGAAAATACAAATTATCATTATGTTTGGAATGTTATGGATAACAAAACTAAATTCTTACTTGCCTCTGAATGTTCAGGCAGAAGCAGAAAATCAAAAGACGCACAAAGGGTTTTCACAGAAGCATATAAGCAGAATGGAACTATACCTTATCAGATAATCACGGACAGATACGCAGGTTATCAAGACGGAGTTAGAAAAACTTTTAGAAATTGGGGAAATGAAAGAAAAGTTAAACATACTTCAATCGTAGGTAAGAGAAAAATAATAAACAATAATGCAATAGAAAGCCATCACTCGCACCAAAAAGAATTTCA
>CAYHJT010000205.1:0-1959 GCA_964356985.1 Candidatus Woesearchaeota archaeon | reverse complement strand
ATTTAACTTTTTGATTGGAGCTGTGATGAATGCTACTGATAGACGTGCTGACTCTGTTGTTGTTAGGAAGTTGATTGGGAAGATGTTGAAGTAAAGAATGATTTTGGGAGCCATGATAGCTTGATTTCACTGATGATTTCAACAGCCTCTACTCTTTCAATGCTTTCAGGTGATGAATTCCTTATTGTTTTTATTATTTCTTGAAGATTCTGACTTTCAGGAATTTCAGCTTCAATTTCAATCTCATATTTGCCAATACATTCTATTAAGTGAAGAGTGTATTTTTCTTTCAAGAGCGAATTAATTATCCAGTCATATTTGTTCTTTGCAAATGAATTTAATTTAATAAAAATTTTATAGAATTTCATGCCTATCTTTTGTGGGTCAATATTTATCCCATAACCTTGTATTACTCCAGATTTTTCAAGTTTCTTTATTCTTTCTACTATAGTTTTAATGTTTAATCCTGTTTTTTTTGATATTTCTACTATGCTTAGTCTTGCATTGTCTATTATCTCTTTTATTATTCTTCTGTCTTTTTCGTCTAATGTTTCTTTTATTGACTCATGCACATTTCTTGATTTTTGTACCTCTTTTGGTTCGTCTATAAGATAGTTTCTTGCGAAAACATAACCTTTGTTGATAAAGGATACTTCAAAAATTGATATGTTATCTCCAAATTCTTTGAAGAATTGTTCTTTGAATTTTCCAAGTGAGTCTATATCTTTAACCATCACTGCTGTGAATATATCAAATTCTCCTAATGTTTTACATACCCAGTTTACATCTTTGTGACTTAATAAGTAATTTAATATTTCTTTTTCTTTATTTTCTGTTGCACCTTTTAGTTGAATATAACATTTTATTATTAGTGGCAGTCCGATTGAACGTGTTGATAGTTCTGTTCTGAAATTTTTTATTATTCCATCTTTTAATAGTTTGTTGATATTGTATGAAATGACTTGCTGAGATGTCTTTATTTTTTTAGCTAATTGAGACATAGATTGTCTTGAATTTTTGTCCAATTCAACAAGTATCTTTCTTTCTAACATGCTTATTTTGTTCATATTTTGTTAATATTGTATATATTATTTAAATGTTACTATTTTAACAAAATATGTTAAAGAAAAGTTTAATTATGTGTAATTACTGGGGAATAGTATGAAAGATGAAGAATCAATAGCTTTACCCCTTGATGAAGGTAATAGGAATGAAATTAAGTTTCTTGAAGAAGGCTTAATGAAATTTAGGCAGGTTGGTGACCTTATGTTTATTAATCTTCTTTCTAATGGCTCATTTTCTGATTTTCGTAAATTTCCTTATGGGAGAATGCCTACTTTGGGAGAGATTTATTATTATATTATTAACCGAGATGGGGAACAAACAAGACGAATTAACCACTGGATTGGGAATACGGCTTTTCTCTTTACTAGAAAATATTTGTATGTTCAAGATGAGCCTCATTTTGTCAATAATCATATTCTAATGGATAAACATTTTCTTAAGTCTCAGTTGACTTCTAAAAAAAATGGAGTTAGTCTAAGTACCGATGGTAAAATAAGAAGGATTGGTTTAGACTCAATTTTGCGATCTTCCGAACAATTTGTTGAGGCAGATCTAGGAGTGGCTATATTGGGTGAGAGATACTCTAGCTTCTTACCCAAAGCACCAATATCTCTTTTTGATAATCAAGGATATACTTCAGATTTAACTTTTGTTCCTGTTATTAAGACTACTTATCTTAATAGTGAATCTCGTTTTTTGCTTTCATGGGATGGAGCGCTTACCTCTGGGCTTAGTCGATTAGTTGTTGAAAGGAATAAAAATGTATAGAAATCCTGGGTATCATTATAGGACTCAAGATGAGATTCGTCTTGATATTGATCGATGTGTAAGACGCCTGATTCCTCCGAGACTGATTCACATGTTTGATAATATCTTACATTATGTAACCGTGAC
>CAYHJT010000204.1:0-1974 GCA_964356985.1 Candidatus Woesearchaeota archaeon | reverse complement strand
AAGAAGAAAAATACAAAAACATACCAAAAACTTATGTCAGACATCATCGGAATTGATGATAATTATAATTCTTTAAATTTTGAGCTTACAAAAGAACAGATAAAATTCGCTAGGGACTTCAAAAGAAGATATAACATTTCTGAAAATGACCTTGTAATAGGACTGAATACTGGCTCTGGAGAGAGATGGCCTTCAAAAATGCTTTCTGTTGACAAAACAGCTACATTAGCTGATGAACTATCTAAAACATTAAATGCAAAAATATTACTGTTTGGCGGACCAAATGAATTCCAAAGAAACAACGAAATATTAAGCAAATCTAAAATTCCTATTATAAACTCTGGTTGTGGAAATGATCTTGTAGAATTTCCATCATTAATATCCATATGTCATGTCATGATTACCTCAGATTCTTTAGGATTGCACTTGTCACTGGCATTAAAAAGAAAAGTAGTGACTTTTTTTGCACCCACATCTGCCGTTGAAATAGAAATGTATGGATTAGGAACAAAAATAATACCCAAACACAGCTGTTATTGTTGCTACAAGCCGGATTGCAAGGCTATTGATGCAATAAAAGTCAATGATATAGTAATGGCAAGCAAGAAATTATTATCGTCTAAAACATCAATTATAGTTACCTCTTTTAATGAGCCTAATTTGAAGAACACATTAGATTCTATAATAAACCAGGAAATAAAATTAAATTATGAAATCATTGTTGTATCTCCAAATCCAGAAGCAGAAAAATTAGTCAAATCTTACAAAAATAAGGACTTTAAATTTTTCATTGACCCCGGAAAGGGAAAAAGCTTTGCGCTAAACTTGATACTCAAGAAAATTGATTCAGACATTATGATATTTACTGATGGAGATGTCATTTTGGATAAGAATTCCATTAATAATGTTGTCAAACTCTTTAAAGATCCTATTGTTGGAGTGGTTGCTGGAAGAGTTGTCTCTTCAAATCCAAAAGATAACATGCACGGATTTTGGTCTCATCTATTGGCTGATGCCGGCGCACATAGGATAAGAAAATTGCTTTCTGGCCAGGATAAATTCTTCGAATGCAGCGCATACTTGATGGGTATCAGAGGAAATATAATACATCAAATACCTTTGGATGTAGCTGAAGATTCTATGATTCCTTATTATTTCTATAAAAAAGGATACAAGATAAGATATGCCGAAGATGCTATTGTCTATGTAAAAAATCCTGACAATGTCAAGGATTGGATAAAGCAAAGAAAGAGGACTGCCAAAGCCCATGAAACATTGACAAAATATGAACCTAACTTTCCTAGAGTCAAATCATTCAAAAACGAAGTCTTGTATGGAACAATTTGGGCATTAAGTTATCCTAAAAGCTTTAAAGAACTTATTTGGGCTAAAATGCTATTCTTTGCTAGATTATACTTATGGCTTTCTGTTTTTTATGATACAAAGATATTGAAAAAAAATTATGGTGATGGCTGGGAAAAAGTAGAAAGCACAAAATAATAAAATAAAATGACAGACAATTCACAATTCCAGAAGAAAGTATATGAATCGCAAGAAGATTATTATAATAAGTATAAAGATGTAGATCAACCAAGAATCTCTAGAATCCAAGAGTTCTTAACTAAATCCACTAATAACAAGAAAGGACTTAAGATCATAGATGTTGGATGTGCTGGTGGAGAAATAATAAAATCTTTTGCTAAAGACAACGAGCTTTTTGGAGTCGATATTTCTGAAGCATTCTTGAAAATAGCTACTAAGAATGGTCTTAAGGTAAAGAAAGCAAACCTCGAAGATAAGATACCTTTCAACAACGATTCTTTTGATATAGCACTATGTAGCGAAGTTATTGAACATATTATCGGGACAGATAAACTGCTTAGCGAAATCAACAGAATATTGAAAATGAATTCTGAGCTCGTAATAACAATACCTAATGTTAATTCTCCAATATCATATGGTATGATGCTTAGA
>CAYHJT010000203.1:0-1977 GCA_964356985.1 Candidatus Woesearchaeota archaeon | reverse complement strand
GCGTTAAAGAGGTAAGGAATACAATTGCGGGGTATTGGTTCCAAGGTGAAGCAACAGAATCTAATGGACCGAGATTTGTAATTTATGGAGGTAATAATTTTGTTGAATGGACAATTATTAAATCTTCCGAATCTCCTGTTGCTTATCGCACACATGATGCTGATTTTGTCCTTCCTGAGGAGGTAACTGAAGGAAAATCTGCTTGCTATTATAATAATAATAGAAATGTTTACATTTATATTAAGATGCTTGCCGATGATAAGATTGGACTTGTAAATGGAGAAGGAGCGTGCCCTTCAAGTTTCCCAGTCCAGTATGAAACTTGGGAGAGATAAGTTATTTAAAATGAAGAATGCTTATTTTTTTATGAATGGTATGTTAATTGTTCTTGTAATTGTTGTTGCAGTTATTGCTGGATATTTCTTTTTTTCTTCTGATAGAAATGATGTTAGCAGAGACGTGGAGGGTGGTCCTGCGAGTGCTGGGCAAAGTGAATCTAGAATATCTGAACCTGCTGATGAATCTTCTAATGAATCTGAAACTTCGGAAAATACCGCCCCTGTTCGTGAAATTATTTTGCCTTCTTTGACTTATCCAGATGCTTATAATGGGCCTCTTTATGCAACTTCTGAACAGATAGGAGATAATTATCCTATTGGAAAGTACATGGCTAATCTTGATAAGAATGGAGTTAATTGGTTTATTGGATTTTTTACATTTGCTGAACCGCAGGAAAATCTTCTTAACACAAGAAACGGGTTGGGTTATGTAATTACTGCTGTTAAGAGATATCCTGGAAGAATCATTCCTTATTATAACCCTGGAATTGGGGGAGAGGAAGCTGAATCTTTAGTTGGAGATGAGCTTACTTCAAGATATTCTGCTACTTTGAGTGCTACTCGGAAGATAGTTGGACAGGGATTCATTAAAGGATTGGGAGAAATAGAGGTTCAGGAATGGGGCGTTGCTCATAATAGTCCTAAAGTTTTACAGATATTTGACTTAGCTCAATCAAATGATATTAATGCTATGTTTCATCCTGTTGCGAGCAAGATAACCCAAGTTGCTGAAATTGCTAAAAAATATCCAAATATGAAATTTATTATTCATATGTATAGAAGTGATTTAGATAAAAGTAGAAGTCAGCTAATAGAAATATTGAAGACATATGATAATATTTATTATAGTATAGATGCTGCGCATATTGCTCATACAAATAATAGGGATATAGTTTATGATTTAGAAAGAAATACTTTAGTTGCTTCAAAGTCTGCCTTTATAACTGAATTTGATTCTGAATATAATAAAATGCTTGCTGCTGCTGTTTCTGATTACAAACCGTTAGTTGAAGCAGTTCCAGATAAGGTAATGTGGGGAACAGAAATGGGACCAGACTATTCTTACGAACCCGAAGTTTATGATAGAATGATTAAAATTTCGCGTGAATTGATTGGGAAGATGAAACCAGAGCATCAAGAAGCTTTCGGTTACAAAAACGCTTTGAGATTTTATGGGGAAGGCTTAATTTATAATGGAAATGTAAATGTTTTTGATACGAGTGGCTGGCCTAATTGTAATGACTCTCAAATCGATGAATGCGATGCGCAGTGTGGCGCTACCGCAGAAAATGTTGAAGACCCCGAAATAGAAAAATGTTTTCTGATATGCTTGGCGACAAAGCAGTGTATTGAAGTGCTTGAACAAGATTAGTAAGATATTTAATCCTTTTTTTAGATTAGAATACATGCGAGCTTTGGGAAATTGCCCTAAATGTGGGAAGCAATTAGAAACTAATTGCAGACATTGTATTGACATGATGACAGGTATCTGTGATAATCATGGGAAAGATCCTAAGATTTTTGAGGTAAAATGGAAATTGTTTCCTGAAAATGAGAAAGAGATAAACCAGAGCGATAGATAAAGTATTTAATACTCTTTTTTTATAATCTTTTATGGGTATTGTTGAAGATAAAGTTA
>CAYHJT010000202.1:0-1984 GCA_964356985.1 Candidatus Woesearchaeota archaeon | reverse complement strand
ACACCATAGATTTCTTTTATTCTTTTAGCACTGTATTTACTTATAGTTATCACAGAATCAGCATGTCTAACAATATCATAATCTATTTTTTTAATCTGTTTTTTAGCTATCATTCCCAGCATTTTTGCAAAAAGTCTTGGAATATTGTTTACCCAGCCTTTAACATCAGAGTAAATAAAATTAGGGGGGTGGTAAAGAACGGCAATATAAGGTGTATTCTTCTTCTTTTTCTTATAATACGCCATTCGTGAGGCCATAAAACTATGAGATATTACCATATCCGCATCATATTTCTTAATTCTTGAAGGGAAGAGAAATGAAATAACAAGTTGCATAAATTCATTTGGCAACTTGCTAATTTGTTTTATTGTTATATCTTTGTCTAACTCTAGTTCCTCCACTATATTTAGTTTATTTTTTTTAGACACATATGCGAAAACAAGTTCAATGTCATGATTTTTCTTTAGTTTATTTGCTTGAAAAAACATAACTCTCTCTAAACCTCCAAGCTCCTTTAAAAAATCATAAATCGCAAGTATTTTTACCATAATAAATAAGTGAGAAGGCTATTTTTAAAGCTTAACGAGCAGACATTTAGCAATGATATGTGTTAACCATATAGTTTAAAAGATTTCTCGGCATTGTATAACTGATAAAAATGGCGTTAAATGAATCTATCAAAAGATGGCTTGTCGCATCATATCTAATTGCATTTATTTCAATAGTTTTAATGACTAATTTTTATGGTAATACAGATATTTACGACTATTCAAATGTCGCTAAGTTTTTTTCAGGAGATTTTAATGCAAAAATAAGGACATCTCACTCATTTTTATACGGATTTATGCATTATCCATTAGTTGATTTAATGGACAATTTTCTCATATTTAAAATAACAAGTCTAATTTTTTTAGGACTAATTATTTATTCCACATACATAATATCAGGTAGAAACAGAAAGGCTTTATTGCTTTTCATATTCTCACCAATAATTTGGTATATGGCTCCTTGGATAAGTCCAATTCAATTAGCCAGTTTGCTGATCCTTTGGAGCTATTTTTTCATCAAAAAATATGACCTATCTTCTAAATTAAAATATTTATTTTATTCTGGAGCCTTAGTCGGAATTTCATGGGCTTTTTGGGATGGAATATTATTTTTTATACCTCTTTTTGCAATAAGCTTTCTTTATAATAAGAAGTCTTCTCACTTTTTGCTTTTCTTTATTTTTGTATCCATTGGAGTAATACCTCGGCTTATCGTAGACCAGATTTTATTTGGATTTGCATTTCAAGGAATTATACGGCATATAATGGCCACAGCATCAATATTAATTTATTGAGGAATTTCTGGAACCACTTTAACATCAAGAGTAATGAGCTTAGTCTTGTTATTTTTTATCCCTTGGTTTTCTTATATTTTTGCAAAAAAAGAAATCTTTAACATAAATAGGAAAGAAATTTATTTCATATTATTGTCGCTAATAATCTTGTTAATTAATTCTCAAATAAGGATGTTGCTTTTAGTTTATCCTTTAATTATATTGATGCTATCTAGAAATTTAACTGAAAGAACTTTCAATATACAGTTATCTATATTCATAATAATCTCAATAATCGTGGTTATCCCGTATGTTATGCAATTGAATAATACTATTGGTGGTGTCCAGGGGCAGGATATTGGATTCTTAGTAGCGTTTAATATAAACATAAGCGAGAGATTTTCAAAAGAGATTATAATTCAAGACCTTCAAGCAATAGAATCAGAATATCCTAATGAGATATTCATTGTTGGAAATGAAGATGATAGTTATGCATCTCTGTCAAATATCTATTGGGGTGAAGGTATTAAGGAATTTGTAAGTATTCAAGATTACAAATTATTCCTTTCAGGAGATCCAACTATCTCTAAAAAGACTTTATGCACAAATAACAAAATCCATGAAAGAAGGGATCTTTGCGCCACTATATTGATAGGCATATCT
>CAYHJT010000201.1:0-1987 GCA_964356985.1 Candidatus Woesearchaeota archaeon | reverse complement strand
AAACATTGAATTAACTGAAGAAGAACTTCACGATGACTTAAATAAAATACTTATAAGTTATGGTGATGAAACAGGAGAAGAGCTACAGCAACAGTTAAATTCAATAACAGATTTTGCTAAGGTACATTAAAATATAATTTTATAGACAAGATTTATATACTTTAATAATATCTTATATATAATTAAAAACCGAATTGTAAGATGAATAAAAAAAGTTTACAATATAAAAATAATAGAAAAGTAGAATCTATTGGAGTTGGAATTTTTGTAGGTTTAATTATTTTTTTAATATTTGGGTTATTAACAGTTCTTATACCAAATAATCTTTTTATAAGGATGACTCCAATTTATTTTTACGACTATATACTTCTAGTTACCATATCATTACTTATTGCTCTTTATGTGGGTATGTGGTATTACATAAAAAAACAACTTCAAAGTGTGAGTATGCTGCAACAGGGGGCGCTATCAGCGGGGTATTTTCTTTTGGTTGTGCAATATGCAATAAATTATTAATATTATTTTTAGGTATTAGTGGCATTATGAATTACTTCATGCCGATACAACCCATATTTGGTATTATTGGCGTACTTACATTGTCTTATGCGGTGCATAAACAATATAGAATTTTATCTACAGGAGGTAAAACAATATGAAAAAATATATCTTTATTACTTTGTTATTTGCAATTTTATTATTATTAATTGGTTGTACTAAAAAGACTGAATTTGTAAAAGAAACGCCCCAGGTAGGATTTGATTTGCATGTTGACGCGAAGCATTATGTAAAGGACTCAAGAGTTCCTGTGCATCATTGGTGTAAAACGATAAATCCAAAGATCATTGAATGTCTGCTTTTTGATTCTGATAATACCAGTGCTAATCTTGTCGGTATTGAGACAATAGTCACAAAAGACGTCTGGGAGACGTTTACTGATGAACAAAAAAAGGAGTGGCATGATCACGCAACTGAAATCATTGAAGCAGAAGCCACGCTTCCAGATACACCCGTAGATGAGGCTGTAAAGATTGTTGAATTCCTGAAAGGAACAAGAGGAAGGGTAATATATGTGTGGAATTTTCCAAAAGAAGATTATCCAGTGATACGGCCTTTCCTTGACTCAGAAAGAGAATGAGGTGTTATTTTAATCATAGGAAGAGTATGCGAACATCTTGCACTGAGCAGGATATGGGTGGCATGTAACGATGAACTGTGGAAAGAATAAGTCCTGGTTGATGATGCTTGGGTGCTTGCTCCCATTGATCATATTAATTGTTGCTCCGTTGCTTGGTTTTAAAGACCAGTATTTGAGTTTACTTGCCTTCATTGCGTGTCCTATTATGATGGTTTTTATGATGCTGATGAATAAGGACAAAAAAAGAAAATGTCATTGAAAGAAGAAAAAACACGGCAAAAATCTATTGTGGAATCTGTGGTAAAAAGGAAAAGAGCTAATAACGCGCTTTGGTAATTTTGCAAAATAATAAAATAAATAAAAGAATTAAAATAAATTTTATCATGAAAAGAAAAAAATTTCGTTATTTAAAAGAAAAAACTGTTGGAGTTTCAAGCAGCATTTCTGGTGCAACCAGTGTTTTAGGGAGCTATCAGATTTGTCATAATATTTGCTTAGGACTCATCGCATTACTTTCTATAATAGGAATAACCCTTGTTGGTATGCCTCTACTTTTCTTAACTAAGGTTGCCATTCCATTTTGGATTATCGCTTTTTTGCTTTTGATTCTTACTTTATTTTTTTATTTTAAAAAAGGATGTATATCAAAGAAGTTGATCATATTTAATAGTGGACTTATCATCGCTGGTATACCATTCAAACAAGTCCTTCATTTTAGTAAATATTTCATGATCATTGGCGGTTTATTTGTAACATACAGTTTAATTTTATATTTTATGGATAAATTTAAAAGGCATAAAAACTCTAAAAATATTCATTAGGGATATGTAAAATATGAAAGATATTATATCT
>CAYHJT010000200.1:0-1993 GCA_964356985.1 Candidatus Woesearchaeota archaeon | reverse complement strand
GCAAAAACCGACTCATCATTAAAATGCTCTATCAACGGCTTTAAAAAATCCTCCTCCGGCGCAACATCAGTATTTAATAAGACTAAAATATCTCCATTTGCATTTTGTACTCCTTTATTAACTGTTGATGAAAATCCTAAGTTTGTGGGATTTTCAAATATTTTGAGGTTTATTTTTGATTTTTTATATGTATCTTTGATATTTGATATTTGATTTTTGATATAGGTAACTGACCTATCTGTAGAGGCATCATCGGCAATTATAATTTCCGTATCCCCTTCTTTATAACCTTCTGCAGCTTCTATGACCTTTGGAAGATTTTTTCTAAGAAGTTCTTCTCCATTATAGTTTGGGATAACGATACTGATATTCATAATAAGGAATTTTTAAATACGACTCTATGTTTTCCCTGTGGAATTACAACGCCCCTAAAGTTAAAATCTGTGGTATAAATTTTGGTATCTAAGCCGTCAATTGCTGCGTGCCAAGTTGGATAATAACTATCTGTCAAAACCAAAAATCCCTCGCCTTTGTTCTCGGTTTTAATTACAATTCTATTAGCAGAGTATTCGACAATATCAGCTTCACCACTCGTCCACCCCAGGGGTGGATTTATATTGACACCTGCGGATGGTTCAACAATTGCCGTATTTCTTGGGTTAAAATCTTTTTTAAACATTTCCTGAATTGCTTCATTTTTATTTTTTACAACTTTGATTTGATCAATAAAAAATACACGGGGTAGAGCATTTTTATTTTCATACAGCCTCGTTTCACCTTCCTGAAAGACTTTTGTAAGTTTATCTGATGTAATATCGGAAAGACTTAATACATACTTTACTCCCAAAAGATCTATGATTTTTGATTCGTAATTGTGAGGAGTAATTATTCTATTAAACCCAAAAGGAGGACTTATGTTTGGTTCCCCACGCTCTAACGCAGCAATTAATTCCCCGTAACGGCGCAGATATAAAGGGTCGTATCCGTCAACGCTTTGTAATTTATATAGAATCGAAAAATTAGGAGGAAGAATTCTGGAATCGGCGGTCATAAATCTAGACAATCCAATATTCTTCTTTAAGAAAGAGATTATCTGGGTATCCGGAAAAAGATACTCCTTTTTTGTAAAAGAATCGTATTTCCACGAGAACCTTAAAAGATCAAAAATTGTAATAATCAAAATAAAAGTAATAAAAAATAAACGAAAATATGAGGGAATTTTTTTAATAAAAACGAATAGAAATATTAAAATAGACGAAACAATTAGCAATACGGAGGGGAGAATAAAGTTATTTTTTGAAACCGATAAATTTTCTTCTGTGATTAATTTTAAGTTTTTATTTCCCAACAGAATAAATATCCAGATCCCCAAAAAAATAATCATAAGCGATAAAACCGGATAAATAATTTCTTTTTTGTTCTTTGTCTTTAAAAAATAATCTAAGCCCAATGCAGAAAGAACTGCTAGAGAAAAATCTGTAATAAAAAGAAGCCGGGTCGGCGCAGAGGTATTCAGTAAAGGAATATTGAGAAAAAAAGGAATTTTTGCAAAAATCGTCGGCAACGAAAATATAAGCGAAATAAAAAATAAAGATCCGAATAAAAAGGTCTTCTTGTCTCTTCTTAAAAAAAGAGCATAAAGAGAAAATATTAGCGGAATAATTCCAACATATCCTATAAATTCACCATAATTAAATACACCCCAATAATTTAAGGTCGTGGGATTGCCAAAAAAATCAGGGGCAATAAATTGGATTAAATTTTGCCATGGGATAAACCATCCCGGATTTTGCCATGGAATCTGATCTAAGTTTCGCCCGGACAAGAAGATAAATTGTAGAGTTGGAAGCCACTGAACCAATGTTAATATTAAAAATAAAATAGTAAATATAAGAAACACAAATAAAATATTAAATATTTTGCCATGTTGAATCCATCGGGCTAAAAAATAAACAATCGAAAATATAGAGACATAAAAAAATACCTGAAGGTG
>CAYHJT010000199.1:0-2001 GCA_964356985.1 Candidatus Woesearchaeota archaeon | reverse complement strand
ATATATTCAAAGTCAGAAATTTAGCAACTAAACTTCTGGTTGCAGGAATCAGAAATCCTGTTCAAGCATCTTGGGCTATGGAAGCGGAGGGGGTTTCAGCAATAACCATGCCATATAAAGTTTTCAGAAGTTTGTTTAGTCATGAAGGTACAAAAAGATTTGTAAGAGACACTTATCAATCTGGAAGCTCGGATACTCTTTATGGGAAATTCTTGGAAAATGGAAAATAAGAAAGTAATAGGATTATATGGGGTATTCGGTGTTGGAAAATCTTATTTGGCTCACGGTTTAAGTTCACGATTTTGGGATTATGATACAGTTGCGACTGATAATCTTCTTGCAATCGCAAGAGACTTAGACAAATCAGACTTATATTTACAACAAAGCAGTTATCTTGCTTGGCAAATTATTGGAGATAATTCTCAAAAGAACATAGTAGAAGGCTTTAAGAGATATAGAGACAAATTACAACCATTTATAAGAATAATATTAGATAGATCCTATAAACAAAGGGTCGATATGATTTTTGAAGGTCTTCATATATCGCATTATGTTTTTCAAGAATATAGTCATCTACTAGACATTAATCCTTTGTTAGTAACAATAACAGATAAGGACCTACATTGGGCAAGAGTAGAAGAGAAATGTAGGGATAGACCTGAATTACTAAAAAGAATAACACCACATTTTCAGACAGTTAGAATATTACAAGATTTCTTAACAGAAGAGGCAAATTCAAATAGTGTTCCAATAATTGATAATGGTTTTGAAAAAGGAAAAACTTTAGATGCCATTGTTCAAAAATTAAGATGTTAAATGACCATGTACATTTTAAAACAAGAGATGGAATAATTTTTACTACGAGGGGTTTCTATCATCCTAAAGATTACGTTAGATCTGTTCCATTATATAGGCCATCTATAGAAAGAAGTCCGTTAGAAAAGAGAGTAGATGAGTTTGGGGATATTTGGTTATATAAGCAACATCCAGAATATATAAGAGAGTCTGAATTTGGAAGAGGAATATTTGTTCCTATTCAGGATATTCTTGAAACGTATGATCCATTTAATTTGGGGATAGATAAAGGTTTAGAAGATGTGGTAGGAGAAAGGATAATAAAATTGCTTTTAGACATAGGAGTTAATGAATATGATATAGGTTTATTAGGATCGCACCTTGTAAATACGGGAAATAAACCCCATGATATTGATTTGGTGTTAAGGGGTGTAGATAATTTGAACTTGGTTAAAGAAAGATTCAATGATTTGCTGAATGTAATAAAAGGAAGAGATGATCATCCAGAGCAATATGTCAAAGAGACAGTTTTAAGATACGAAAAAAAGTATAATGACGAGTTTAATAGTTTTAAGGAAATAATAAGTAGAAGATGGCCAACCATTCATGTACCAGGAAAATTTTTTGGAAAATTAAGGTTTACTTATCGAGAAGATGAAGTTCCAGTTAGCGAATTGCCGTTAGGCAAAAAAGTCTCAGATACCTCCCTGAAAGGAAAAGTTGTAGATGCATTTAGAACAAATTTCATGCCAAGAAGTTTTACATTTTCTTCTCAAGGCAGAGATATAAAGATGTTTACATATTTCTGGGACTTTTCATATTGTGTTCACGAGGGAGATGATGTTGTGGTCAGAGGAGATTATTTTCCAGAGAATCAATTTATAATAATTTGTAATCCTAAAGAGCACGGAATAAGGATAGAGAGTTAAGATGGAACTAAAACAGTTGTATGATGCATTTGAAAATAAGTACAGACAAGAAGTAAAGCCCTATATAGAAAAGAATCTCCCTAGAGATTCTTTTTCTGAACCAATATATCACATTTTAGATAATTTTCAATTAAGGAGATTTAGATCAGCGTTCCCTTTAATTTTCGCTGAAGAATATAAAACGGATAAGAGTAAAGTCTTACCAATAGCCGCTGCTTCTGAACTTATTTTTACAATTGCTTTGGTTCAAGATGACATAATAGATCAAGACAATAAA
>CAYHJT010000198.1:0-2003 GCA_964356985.1 Candidatus Woesearchaeota archaeon | reverse complement strand
CTAATTCCTTCATTCTCATTAAACCATTTTCTGTTGAAATCAAAGTATCTCCAGTCACGCAAGGGTTGGTACTCTCAATTTGTCCTAGAGCAGGTGTAGGGTTTGAATCTGTATTATTTATCCTGTCAATGACTACAAAGCCAGGGTCTCCTGTTGTCCATGCATTTTTAACCATAGAATCAAATACTTCTCTTGCATTTAATTTTCCTGCAGACTCTTTAGTTCTTGGATTAATAAGATCATATTCTTCATTGTTCTTCACAGCTTTCATAAAAAATTCGTCTATTGCTACAGAAATGTTGAAATTCTCTAAGAACATATTATCTTTTTTACATACAATAAATTCCATGATATCTGGATGATCGTACCTTAAGATGCCCATATTGGCTCCACGCCTTGTGTTATGGCTAACAAATCCATTTGCAATGTAAGTATGGGTATCGGGCACTACAATATCGAGGGTTAAATCATAACCATAATGCACTTCTTTAATTTTATCATAATATTGATTATTACTTAAGAAACTTTGCAAAAAAGAATCTTTTAAAAATTCATATCTTCTCATCAATTTCTCTAATCTTAATTTAGTTAAATTTCTTGTATCAGAAACGCCACCTAAGTAATGGTAAACTTGTCTATAGAAACTATTTCTTCCATTCGGAATAATAATACCAGAATAATATTCTCTAAATTTTTTATCTTGATTTGGTATGATTTCGTTCTGACTGAAAGCTTTTTCTATAACATATACCGACAATAATAGCTTCTTTCTTTTACTAATAAAACCTATATGTTTTTTATATTCTCTCAAACCAGTTGTAGTATTTATACTCAAAACATATAAATCATTTTTACCATATGAATTGTTTCTATCTTTTTTTATGTTAAGTCTTGTTTGTATATTTAATCCTAAAAGCAATACTTGAAGTTGCTCTATTAAACCCAATGATGTCGAAGAAATTGAAACATAACCTTCTTTACTTATAGTGCCATCAGCTTCAAAAAGACCTCTTAAAAATGCATAAACATTCTTTCTTGAAGAGTTTAGAATTGAAATTGGTATAGTTGCCTTTAAAGAACTTTCTTTATGTAATTTGCAGGATTTAAACCATCTTATTAAGTCTCGTGATTGATATATATTGCAAATACTTTCATCATCTTCTTTCTTTTCAACTCTGCTTTTAATTTCAAATAATTTATTTGCATTATCATCAAAATGAAGTTTTAAATCAATATCTTGAAGTGGAATTGAAAGTATAAATCTACCATTAGTAGATAAACACCCGTCACCAATATAGTATCCTATCAATTCTGCTAGTTCTTCAGTTAATTTTCTTGGAAACTTAACTTTCTTAGCATTAAAATGGGGCTTAATATTAACTTCTGGCAAATCGTCATTATTTCCATTATAAGTGTCACATTGAAGTGTAATCCAATCATCTTCTTTTATATCTTCTAACTTTTTCCATACATAATTCCCATCTTCGTCAATAATCCTTATTTTATGATTCAGGGTAGCTGTAAATTTATATCCGTTCTCTGTAATTATTGTTTTTACAAAAGAAAATCCATTATTATAAAATTGTTCTGTCTCCTTAAACCCACTATCAGTTGGTATTCGAATTTTCATATCTTTATAAGATCTTGGCGGTATATTATTTAGTTCATTAATTTTTATTAAGCCATTTTCTGTAGGAATATAAGTATCTTTAGAAACACATCCGCCTTGCCTAACAACATAGGTAGATCTATCAAATAAAGACATAAAACTAATTGGTCCTGAGGCTATCCCTCTACTTCCTTTAACTAAATCCCCTGCTGGTCTTAGTCTGCTAAATGAAAAACCAGTTCCACCCCCTGACTTTTGTATTGTGGCCATCGCTTTTAGAGCATCATAGATTCCTTCGATATTGGCATCAACCCCCAAAACATAGCAAGCAGACAGCTGCTGCAATTCTCTGCTAGCATTCATTAAAGTAGGGCTATTTGGAAGGAATTCGAAA
>CAYHJT010000197.1:0-2007 GCA_964356985.1 Candidatus Woesearchaeota archaeon | reverse complement strand
GAAACGAGTCTGCTTGTTCTAAATTTTCGTATATCCTTGCGGAAATGGCAGTATCCAATCACATATTTTCTTGATGTGTAATACATATCAACTTTTCTTTTTCTTACTTCTGCTGATTCTGTGTTAAAATATCCAATTTCAATTGTTTTTTTATGATGATAAGCAGTGATTATTTTTTTGTATACACTTTCATTAATCTCATTGTTGAGTGTATCATATCTCCTTCTTAAGATATTCTTGTGTACTCTATCAAATTTATCCTCTGGCAGCAATTTTTCTATTTTTTTGAGTATTTGTTTAAGGCCTCGTTTATCAGCTAATGGTTTCTCATAATGGCCCAATTCCCATTGCTCAGAAGGGTTTACAAGGAGATTCTGATCATATGCCTTAATAATTTGGAATACTTTCTTTAATTCTTCTGTTGTGAAATTTCTGTTCATCTTTTTTTAGCACACCATCTTTAATCATGTTTTTTATTAAATTCTTTTTCAAACTCACTTAAAGTTTTCTGTGCTTTTGCAACTGCATGATCCTTCCAGCTCACCCAGCTTTTTCTAAAAATATCGGGATATTTATCCCAGTTTTCCTTGACAAACTTTTGACAAATGGGGTTGCTAGGATATCCAGATCCAATGCTTTGTCCTGTCATCGCTTCAATGGTTGCCACTTCTTCTTCTCGTTTGACTTTGGCAAGAATAGATGCAGCACTGACAACAGGGTAAGTCACATCAGCTTTATGTTCCGCAATAATCTGTACTTTTTGATCATCAATAAGCTCTCTCAGATAAGCAGTGAACTTTTTGATGTTTGTGCTAGGGCAATCAAGGTACACTTTATCGGGGTTTAATTCATTGATAATTTCTGCGATTTTATGTGCCTCAAGCCAATTCAGGTTCATATTCTTTGAATCAGAATTGACTGCATCGTCAATTTCTTTTGGTGGAACAGCTATGACTTTGTAATCGTCAGCAATTTTCTTGATATCTGCCGCTAGTTTAATGCGTTTGGGATGGGCAAGGAGCTTGGAATCCTTGACGCCTAGATCTTTCAAATCATGTAATTTAGATTCCTCTATCAGAACTCCCGCGATCATTAAACTGCCTATGACTGGGCCTCTGCCCGCTTCATCACATCCAAGAACCATAACCATAAGAGAGAATCACGATAAGCAACATAAAAAGGTTTCGCAGAAAAATAAATAGCGGGGGATGGATTTGAATTCGGCAGTAGAACTCTAATTCTACCTCCACCGACCTTCGGGTTATGAGCCCGACGGACATACAAGCACTTTTAAGTGTCTCCTGGCTGTCCTATTGCAGTTTGTAAGGTTATCCTTAGCAAATCCCCGCTAAAAACCAGGAGAATATTCATCTCTAATGGAGACTTTTAAACCTTTCTAAATTCTTTTTAGAGAAATTAAGATCACGATTCTAATATCTGCACTGTTCAAGTACCACCAAAAGTTTTCTTAAGTAAAAAATCTATAAAAGAATATGAACAAAATAGATCTTGTGCTTCTTCTCAAAGATAAGTATACGTATCCTTCACGTATTAAAAGAAAAAAATATCCAATTTATACTGAAATTATTAATGAAAAAAGCATTAACGTATACTATGATATAACAAGTGGAATTAAAAGGAGAATACAAGGGATATTTCCTAGATATGTCTACTTAAGCCCTGGATTTTGTTGGGCTCTGGGCTTTTTCAAGGGCGAGGGTGTAAATAGTATAATTAATGGTAGTTATCGCAGATTTTCTGTTATAATCGGTAGATTTCCACCAGTTTGTAACTGGTGGTAGAGACCATTAACTATTTCTGCTTGAAGATTAAAGAAAAAGAGTCGGATCAATGCTATCCGACTTGAAAGCTCATGCTTAGCAGGAGCTTTGACTTCTTCATAAACCTTTCGAGAGGCCTTTACCATGAAATTCAACCCTGTAAGACACAGCTCCTGCGTCGGAGAATCCATCCACCACCTGATGTTCAAGGTCAAGTACTGCCATC
>CAYHJT010000196.1:0-2048 GCA_964356985.1 Candidatus Woesearchaeota archaeon | reverse complement strand
TTCTAAGATGTATTAAATATTATGGATAAGAAGAAATGGGAAGGTATTAAGAAAAAATTCCAGAAATTAAGTCAAAGCAGAAGGGTTTCTGAGCTTAGAAAATTATTGAAAAGAGAAAGTAATAAAGAGATTAGGATAGAGATTGAGAATGAACTGACAAAGGCATTATCTGAAGTCCCTCGTTCTGGAAGAGCCCAGGTCTTGATAGCCTCAGAAGCTTCTCCTATTGAGACAACAGCTGCAGAAGGAAGAGAAAGAGCAGTAAGACCAGAGCTTATGGGATCATTGGAGAATATTCTATTATCAACACCAACGCCTCAAGGTACAGAAGAAAGCGAAGCTAAGAGTTATGGTCCATCATTTAAGTATAGTACAGGATCTTATGCTACATTCAAGTACGAGGATATTGGTGCAAAATATGAGCCGCCTAAAGATATTAAATTGATGAGCGCCTTAATGCCTCAAGTGGAGTACAAAAGCCTGGCTGAAACAAGTCCGATGCTTGAAAAACTCCCTGAAAGTAAGAAATTAGAGACTGGTGAGGATACACAGTATAAGAGGAAGAAATCAGAACGTTAATTATAATCTTAATCTTGAGATAAGATCAGTTTCAACTCTTGCAAATAAATCTTTTCTTGTATCATCAATGTCTTCAGAACCTCTCTTGCAGAAAATATCATGCATTTCTAAAGAACCAGTCTTTTTATAATCTTCCTCTCTTACATAGTAACCTAGATGATGCTTTAGAGCATCGTACCATCTTTTAACAGCATACGCCTTAATTTCATGATCTTTAATACCTAATATTCTTGTAATAACAGAATAAAACCTGTCTATTTTTTCTTCATTTATTAATCTTTTGTCAATATCTAGAATAGAAAGAGGATCTTCACAGATCTTACTGTATGCTTTAATTGGATCAGGTCTTAATATTATGCCTTCTGCTAGAGGATTTTCTGTCATCAATAATATATAAAATAAAAAAAGATTTAAAGCTTTCTAAAATTGCTCTGTAAAATAAACGGTTGGCGTTTAGCGAGAACTTTGAGTTCCATGTAATATTTTATAGGCTCCTGTTAGAGCAATTCTTTCTTCAGATGTCATTTCTCTTGTTTTGTCTGTTGTTTTAAAGAAAGATTTCTCAGTAAAATCTCTTGCGACAAGATGTTCCCATTTATCTTTAGGTAGATATTTAAGATTACTTTCTACATCATAAACATTGCTAATAAGTGGAATATTGGCCCGAAGTCTAATTGCTTCATCTATTGTGCCGTCTCCATCTAAATCTAAAGCCCAAGTGCTTTTACTTCTATCATTACTCTTGATTACGTAGGTTGCCCCTTGCCTAAATGTCCTGGCTGTCTCCACATTATAACCCACATCTTTGTTAATGGGTTCTGGCCCGCATGCGGATAAAGCTAAAATTCCAGTCAACCCTAAATTTCTTAATATTTTTCCTATTTTCATTTTGTTTTTCCTCCTTTGTTTTGCTTAATTTTGATACTTATGATTTAAAAGAAAAAATATGAAGGATTTATCCTCCATAAGCTTCTCCAAACCATTCATTTCCTACTGAGCTGTAAACTGGCAATCTAAGTTTTCTATCCTTTTCTGTTATTTGGGCAGTTAAAGGACCAAACTCATTTTTACCAGCGTAGTAGCCAACATGGCCTCTTAATGTTCTGGCAAGATTAAGAGCTTGTTCTGCTCTTTCTAAAGGATCTTTTATTTTGCCAAGGGCTCGATGCTGTCTTATCAAACCTTCTCCTGTTCTTTCATCAAAGATCTGATTAGTTACTAAATTATCTATTGATGCTACAGGATCTGCATCGAACTGCTCAAGTAAGGTTTTTAATTGATCATTTGTTAATGGCATTTTGTTTTCCTCCTCTTTGTTTAAAATTTTGAAGGGTTAATAAATCTTTCGATTTATCACCACTTTATAATAGTATAATATATAGTTGAACTAGTATATAAAGCTTTCGATTTTTTATTATTGAATAGTGGTTATAAAATAAACATAAGGTATATAAATACATACACATACA
>CAYHJT010000195.1:1803-2048 GCA_964356985.1 Candidatus Woesearchaeota archaeon | reverse complement strand
TCTTTCTGTTAAGCATGTCTGAAAAGAGTGAAACGTTGTTAAAATTGAAATGTTTGGAAAAAGAATTAGGAAGAAGACCAGTTAAAAGAGATAATTCTTATCTTTATTATTTATCTAGAAAATATTTTGGATCTTGGAATAAGATGTTAATTGCAGCAGAATATAAATGTAGAATATTTCAGGAACCTAAAATACCATTAGTCTTTACTGATGATTTATATTATTTATTAGGAATTGTTTCTACA
>CAYHJT010000195.1:0-1793 GCA_964356985.1 Candidatus Woesearchaeota archaeon | reverse complement strand
GGTGAAGAGAAATAGTTATAGAGTTATGATTTATACAAGCGAAAAAGAAGAAGTTGAATTACTATTAAATTTAGTCTTAAAGATATTTAATTATAAATCATCTGTTAGGCCTAGAAAAACTGGTTTTTCTAATAGAGTAAATTATGAAATATATATTTCTTCTAAAAAAATAGCTATCTTTCTTAATTCTTTAGGTATCCCTTTTGGAGCCAAATCCTATAATATTACTGTTCCTAAAATCATCTACGATTGTCAAGAAGATCATTTCTGGCATTATTTTAGAGGTCTTTTTGATGGTGATGGATCTATTATTTTTCAAGGATACAATAGTCTATTAAAAATCGCTTCTGGCTCAGAAAAGTTTCTTAACCAATTAAAAGATATGCTCTCTTCTAGCGGTTTTAAAACTTTTAAGGTTTCTAAACAAGATAAAAATGTATGGGCTCTTAGAACCAATACAAAAAGTGAGATAAAAAAGATTCATGAGTTGATTTATAAGAATGCTCTCTTCTATTATCCTAGAAAAAAGTTAAAATGGGATAAACATTACGTTTAAAAATATGGCTTTTTATCTAAACATGACAACTCTCCCCGTAGCTCAATGGTAGAGCACCTGGCTGTAGTCAATGACTAGTGCAGATTTTCCTTAAAGGATAAAAGATGAAGCACGATAAGGTTTTGTTCGTTAGAACAGAATGATAGAACCCTGGTTACCCCAGTCCGATTCTGGGTGGGGGGATTTTTATTTTGAGAGTATTTTTAAGCTATGATTTAAAAAAGGATTTTAGGTTACAAATAATTGCTCGGTTTTTTAGGAGCGATTAGTAGTGAAAGAAAAAATATAAGTTTAAATAGGGCTTTAAGATTTCTTTAATTATGACACAACTAACAAATGAATATCTAAGAAGATTTGCAGGTGGGCAATTAGAAGTTCAAAACCCTGTAGAAGAATATCTTTTCAGAGGAGAGATTGAAACCGCAAACATAGACAAAGGTGACCTTGTTGTGAAATTAAAGTGGAATGCTATAGGGGTAGGTTATCCACCATTACCAAATAAGTGGGTTAAAGATACAGATGATAGTCATCTTAATTATCGAGCGAGTTTAGACGCCTACTTAGTTACAGAAATGTCTGAGCAAAGGACAATATTGAATTCCCCAGTTGTAAATGAAATAGCTGCGTTATATAGTAAAGACGGTTCTCGGCTAGACTCTTCTAGGGTAGAAGGTCTTGTTTTAGAAAAATAATGATTAGTTTTCTTGCTTTTTATTAATATATTATCTGAGTGTAAAAAAGTGTTCTAAGAAAGTTGTTGCGTAGGTTCCAGAATCTAATGTAAAAGTTAGAATTATCTTCTTGCTTAATGGGAAGAGTTCGTCTTTTTCAGTTTCAATACTTAATTCATTTACTTTAAAAAATGCTTTTCTTATAGATGATTTTAGACTCAAAAAAGGGGCTTGAGGTATTTTAAAATTATTAATCTCCAGATTGTTATCTCTTAGAACATCTTGTTCTATTTCTCCCATTCTACCTTGAGAAAAATTAGAATTGTATCCAATTATAGATATACTAATCTTTTTGAGATCGATACGCTCATCAATAGCTCTTGATAATATCTCATTAAATATTTTACTTTGTACGGATTGGCACATCATCAATAGAGTCTTTTCACCAATTATATTTAACGCACCAAGCCAATCTTTATCATTTTTTGAAAGATAATCTAAAATAGAATGCTCTAATCTTAATTCTTGAGGGAAATATTGCTTTGCTTTCATAAGATTTTTTTCAG
>CAYHJT010000194.1:0-2051 GCA_964356985.1 Candidatus Woesearchaeota archaeon | reverse complement strand
AAATTAAAGTGCCTCTTGAGTGGAAAGATTGCAAAACACTTGAACGTCTGTTTTGAGAATGACCTCCATGAAGAGATTCTGCGTGTAAACCATTTGCCATTAAATTTCTTGTTAATTTATCTGTGTTTCTTCTCGTATTGCAGAAGACCATTACTACTCCATTTTTTTCTTGTTTGAGTAAATGAACAAGAAGAGATAACTTTGTTTCGTAGGATATATCATAATATACTTGATATAACTTTGATGGGTCAACTTTATCTCCTGCTTCAATAGGTATTGGATTTCTCATATGTTTTCTCGCCATATATTCAATGTCTTGAGACATGGTCGCTGAAAATAGTAAAGTCTGTCTTTCTTTAGGGCAGAAATTTATGATAGATTCAACATCGCGAATAAAACCCATGTCCAACATTCTATCTGCTTCATCTAATACTAAAAATTTGATTCTTGAAAGATTTATTGTTCTGCTTTTAATGTGGTCTAAAAGTCTTCCCGGGGTTCCTACGACTATGTCTACATGTCTTAAGATGTTTACTTGTGGTCCCATTGAAACTCCTCCGTATATTTGTGCTACTCTCAATCTTTTTTTATGCCCGAACTTTGCAATTGTCTGGCCAACTTGTTCTGCTAGTTCACGAGTTGGAGTCATGATTAACGCTTGTATTCCTTTTCCTGGAGAAATTCTGTCTATAATTCCTGCTCCAAAAGCTAAAGTCTTTCCTGAACCTGTTGCTGAAGAGCCGATAACATCTTTACCTGCGAGGACTAAAGGAATTGTTTTTTCCTGGACTTCGCTGGGTTCTGTAAAACCTTCTTCATGGATGGCTCTAAGGAGCTCTTCACTTATTCCTAATTCTTTGAATTTTTCCATGATGTTCTGCTAATAAAAAGTAGAATCTACTAATAATAGTCTTATAAGTTTGCCGAAAGTGGCTATATAAACGTTGAGTTTTTCATTACTTGGAGATAGGATATTTACAAACTAATGTTTAGGTCATTGAAATGTTTAATTTTTTAATGGACTACATAAATAGTTAAGATTGTAGATTTTGATATTCTATGACTAAGATTTATAACAATTGTCAAAGTAATCTAAAACTTTTGTTCTTGTATTTTCCCATAATCTTATTTCTTCTTTTCTATGCTCTTCTAAATTATATCCTGGAATTGTTTCAAATTCCAATCTTGTAAATACTGGTAAATCTGATTCATGGTCTAATTCTTGCTTTATTCTAAATGATGATGAATTGACTAAATTTCCTCTTTCATTAATGCTACCAGTCAATTCTTGAATCTCTGGTTCTGGATGTGCTCCTTGTTGTTCATATCTAAATTTTTCTGTTTGCTCAACTCTTAATTCTATTTCATATTTTCCTCTTTTTGATATGTATCCAAACATGTCTCTTACTTGACTACCAGTCATTCTTTGAGGAAAGTTAATTTCTGACTTGCTTAAGAGTGATTCAAGTTCATTTGCCATATAACTGTGTTAATTGTGAAGATTTAAACTTTGCTGTTATGTAAATTAATGTTTATGTGCGTATTTGCCTGGCTCATGATTTATGTCTAAGATTTTTATTTTGAAAATCAAAGTTTTACCTGCTAAAGGATGATTTAAGTCTAAAGTTATTGTGTCTTTGTCAACTGCTGTGATTTTTACTGGGAATTGTCTGCCGTCGGGTGTTCCTACGACCATAGTCATTCCTGCTTCTGGAACTTGGTCTTTTGGTAGTTTATCTCTTGGGATTTTCTGCTGTAAAGAGGGATTGTGTTCCCCGTATGCTTCACTTGGCTTTATAGTGAATTCTTTTTCTTGTCCTTTTGACATTCCTAAAATTGCTTTATCAAAACCTGGAACTACTTGACCTTCTCCTGCTTTGAATTCTAAGGGGTGTTCATGTTCTCCATTAGATGAAGAATCAAAAACTTCGCCGTTTTCAAAGCGACCTTCGTAATGCAGAACGACTAAATCTCCTTTCTTTATTGCCATGCTTTTATTTTTGAAATTAAGCTATATAAATGTAATTATTGGATATTTTTATCGTTGATTT
>CAYHJT010000193.1:0-2079 GCA_964356985.1 Candidatus Woesearchaeota archaeon | reverse complement strand
GTTGGGGGGATAATGATAAAAAAATAATTTTACTTATTCTTGTCCTACATAATAACATCCACTCACATCAAAAGTGCAAGATTGTTGTCTTGGATTTCTTCTTAAATCCGTAGGTCTTATACAACTTAGATTGCCGGCACCAAATCCTAAATCTCTACAACTTGTAATGTTTCCCCAATCATTTCTATCACACGCTTCATTACTGCCTTTAATACTATTTCCACAAATATTATAATTAACTAATCTTGAATTCTGGTTTGTAATGCTCCAATTTTCTCCATCATAATGAACAATTGCGTTTAAGTAAAGGTCTTCATCTTTAATTATATTTGTAAAAGCCCATCTTATAGTATAATTCCCATCAACACACTCCATTTCTCTAAAGCCTATATTATAAATACTAAATAAATGGGAATTATCCTGTATTACGCCCCTATTGTAGCACATTATAAAGAAATTACTTCCATTGCTTTGAGAACTATAAACTCTATTATTTGGATTTGTAATTGTAACCCTTCCATTTTGTATTTTGTTTGTAAAAATATATCCATTAGGGATATTTTCATGAATAGATATATTATTATTAGTATGTAAATATCCTATCAAATATGAAAGAGGATAAATGGTTTGTGAATTATCAACAAGCAGTTTTAATGCATCTGGTTTTTCAATAATATTTAAAGTGATGTTTTCATTCCCCATATGTTCATTATAATAATCTTCAAAATAAATTTTTTGATATAATGTATTAAAAGCTAAATTATAAAATCCATTTTCACTCATATTTTTATAATTGTACATTGTGACAACCCAACTAAAATAATTGTTTTCTGAAAAAAGAAGATTTGCTTCTCTCGGTAAAGTTTCCTTTGGGATTTCTTCAGAGTCAAAGCAATAAAACCATTTATCACTATCACTATATATTATACCATAGTCTGGGCTTAAACAGGTAGAATCCATATGAAAAGAATCTTTAATATTAAAATTAATGTGGTTCAAGTTTTCTTCATTAAATTCATATATTCTTTCAAAAGGAGAAGTTATATTCCTTTTTGTCAAAGCTAAATGATTTATCTCTCTATTCTCTTCATAACTAACAGGCGACAGAAAATAAGATATTAAAAAGTTCCAGCCATTATTTATTGTATTGCCTGCAATATATCCTCTAACAACAAAGTTTCTTGGTCTTTCACGATTTGCATGAAGGGGTAAAAGAAGGACTCCTAGAATTCCTTCATTATTTTTTAGAATACCCCAATCAAAAAAAATAGTATTTGTTCCTTTTTCTTCATTTAATTCATCCACATTTGTTCTGATTATTCTGGCATTAGACAAATTAAAAATTATTCTGCTATTGTTTTCAAGCAAAGGTTTTACCATCATTATTCCTTGGGAAAAATATCCACTTTCATTAGAAAAATAATCATCTAGAAAAAGAATTACATCAAAATTGTCATTTATATCATTTATAAGAAAATTCTCTGGAATATTTATCCTATGATTTTCTTCAAAATCATAACGAATCATATCCTTAATAACATCATCATGATAAAGTATCACATATACCATTTTATCTCTAACCCACTCATCATTTTCACTAAGAGTGATATTAACATAAAAATAAGTTCTATTTATATCGTCAACAGGGTCACCTCTTCCTGGTCTATCTCTTAGAGGGCCATTTTGATTTAATTCAGGATAAATTGTCTCAATATTACCATTTCCTTTGTCAATAATCTTTATTTTATAATTAAAGGAATTTTTTGGTTCTAATTCAGAAATTTGTGAATTAAAGTTATCTATATTTTTTATTTTATTTTGAGCAATATTTTGATTTTTATTACCTATTAAAATATTTTTTTTAATATCATTAATTATTTTATTAAGTTTAATTGAATTACCTACACTTTCCTGTCTGTCTCCTAAGATAATAAGCAAACTAATCAAACCAATAACTAAAATTACAAAAATCCAAATAAACTCTTTTCTCATCAATTGAAAAAAAGAAATAACTTATATATATATATATATATATCTATTTTGGTTATAAAATTTAATATGACACCTCTCTGTACTAAG
>CAYHJT010000192.1:0-2090 GCA_964356985.1 Candidatus Woesearchaeota archaeon | reverse complement strand
TCTAGAACTAAAGCTAGAAATATGATTGATGGAGATTTATTACAAAAAGACATGGAAAAACGAGGAATAATGGTTAAGAGTGCTTCTATGTCTGGATTAGCTGAAGAGTGGGGAAATGCGTATAAAGATATTGACGAAGTCGTTAAATCTGTAACATTAGCTGGAATTTCTAAACCTGTAGTTAGATTACTTCCAAAATTAAATGTAAAAGGATAAATCTTTTATGAAAAATATTACTTATTCTATAATAACTGGTAATGTAAAGTTTAGCGACTATCAAGAAACAGGAAAACTAGCCGAGTCTTATTTTCATACCCATAATCATCCTGATGAAATGCAGATTTCAGATGAACTCGCGAAATTTATAATAAAAAATTTTCCTGAATTCGATAATATAATAAAAAATAATGGTGAAGTAATAGGATTTACATTTATTCTTCCTTGTACCAAAGAAGGCATGGATCTTTTTCTTAATAATAAAATAACTGAAAATAAACTTACAGATTACATAAAATACTCTATTCTAAATAAGAAATATGAATCATTTTATCTATGTGTGGCATTTATTGTTCCGGAATTTAGAAATAAACATATAATATTTGATGGATTTAAAATTCACATAAATAAATTGTTAACTTTGTCAAAAAATCCCGAATTTTTTTGCTGGATATATTCAAATGAAGGAAAAAATTTAATATCAAAATTATCTAAAGAATTTAACATAGTAATAAAATATAGAAAATAATAAATTCTTATAATCCGAAAGAATCGCTGAACTCTTTAATTTTCTTATACTCTTGCAAGTAATCTATGCCTCGCTGAGTTATAGAGAACATCTTATTGTCTTTTATCAAACCTACTTTGATGAATCCTTTTGTGATTAAATCATTGACATAGAGAGTCATTTTTTGATGGCTTAAATTCGATTTGTACAATAAATGAGTCGGTTTTATCATACCTCCTTTATCTTGCATAGCTTTCAGTATGTCAAATATAATTTCTATCTTGGCCCTTCTCGTTGTCATTTTCTTAAAATATTAATATATGCTGCTAGCAATAGCAAAAATCCAAATAACATCAGGCTTTCTCCCACTGCATACAGATCATCGGCAAATATCAAAAATATAAATATTATTTGACTTAAAAATATGAATAAGAAAGCGAGCATAACTAATAATGAATTATTAGATTTCTTTAATTTATAATTCTCATGATAATGATAAGTTATTATTCCAAGTATTAAAGCTAAAATTAAATGGAATATGAAATAAGTATCATGGCCAATGACTACACCAATAAATGCAAATATCGTCAATAATCCAAGCATTTTCTTGTCCTTTATTTTGAGAAGGCTTGCCAATATAATTATGAATGCTCCTACTATCAATAACCTATAAAAAAAGAATGCTATTATGTTGATAAAATCTAAATCCTTGATATAAGTCACAGTAAAAAGCCCATAAAAACTTTTTTCTACTTCAGTGTAAAAAACTACAAAATTCGATAATATTTTGAAACTCAAGCCAGCAGAGATCATCAAGAAAGCAACAGAAAAATTTCTGTACTTCTTTTGGCCAGTCAGCTTATATATTCTATAAACAAATACTGCTATCAGAAAACTTACTAGAATTGATATTGTTTCAAATAAAGAGTCTATTCCGAAAAACCATCTTGGCCCTGATATGAAGTCTACCATTTTTATCTCTTAGATGTAATAAAATACCTATTTTGTGGTTTATTAATCTTATGAATCTCTGTTCTCTATTAAAACTTCATAATGTATTTATTAACGATTTCTTTACATAGTTATAGGTAAGCGGGGAGGTTTCCCTCTTTCTGAAAAGGCCCATCTGACAACCTCTTTTCCCTCCCGGCTTCCTTCCATGTTAAAAACCCAAAGGAGCGTGATGTGAAATGAAACGAAGAAAAAAGTCAACAAAATCAAAGGCGATATACCATGAAGATATTTAGACAATTTATCATGGATAAAGAACGGCGATAATCAACTTTTTTATTTTTTATTCAATAAACAAAAACAGGAGGTGATGCATATGCGGCATCATTCATATTTTTAATTAATAATTCTAATT
>CAYHJT010000191.1:0-2093 GCA_964356985.1 Candidatus Woesearchaeota archaeon | reverse complement strand
TGCTTCTAATACCTTGGGATTGTCACTAAACCCAAGGAAAGAATTTGAATAAAAGTTAGAAAATGTCCTACCATCATTTCTAACCTCATTCAAGCAAGGAGAATCTACATCATGCACATGTGGATAATAATCTAATCCACGCATAAATCTAGTGACTTCCCTCGCCATATCAAGAACTGTTGTCCTCTCGGATATTTTGATCTTCTGAACTTCTATCGCTGACTGCATCAGAAAAGTCCTCCAATTTTCAAGTTTCATCCGCTGCCACTTCGCTAAAAGCTACGAGGCATAAATTTCGCGGAATGTTTGAAATTTAGGCCGAAAACTCAACCCAAAATTCCCCCAGATCTTCTCACAAAATTACTAAAAAGTCAAGGGGTTTAAGCGTTATCGGCATAAGTTATTAGGAACGATTATACTAATATTATTGACTTTGGGATATATTTATAGTAAATTATTGCTGTGGATAAATATGAGAAGCAATCTTCAGCACAATTTATTAACCTATATTGCCTATTGCTTGAAAAGTAAGTTTTTCTCGTATCAAAAATGTCAAAAAGATTTGAAAAATATCGGTATTAAAAGTATAATCTCCACGCTACGCAAAGAATTTTCTATGGCTAAAAAAGACGGATTAGTTGAATTCAAAACTTATTACAATAAACCTTACCCAGCGCTTACAACCAAAGGTAAATTAGAAATCAAAACTGGTCTTCCTTTCCGCCGCTGGGGCGATTTTGATGGATCTTGGCGGATAGTGATTTTTGATATTCCCGAAGATCTGCGTTCAAAAAGAATTCAACTTCAGGGGGAACTTAAAAACTTAGGTTTTGGTAAACTCGGCCGTGGTGCTTATCTTTCTTGCCATCCACTCTTTTTCCAAATCAAAAGATTAGCCCTTAATTTGGGCATCAATCAATATATTATTTATATTAAAACTAACTCTATAGAAGACGAAAAAAAGAAAATTGCGAGAGCATGGAATCTTGAAGAAATTAATAATCAATATAAAGAGTACATTCAAAAAGTCCGGCAGCAATTAGAAATTAGCAAGAGTCACCCATTCTGGCCATTTTTCGCCAAAGATTTGGAAAGAGAATTCGCTCAAATTTATAAAAATGATCCGCATTTGCCCGAACAATTTCTGCCCGCTGACTGGCAAGGTCAAACCGCCTACGGAATTTTCAAAGCCATCTCTAATTCGTACTAAAAATCAAGATGGTGGGCTAAAAATTGACAATGCATCATAAAACTGATAGCATTTAAGTAAATCAATGATTTATTTAGATACCAATATTTATTGTCGGCCGCTTGACGACAGAAGTCAACCACGAATTAACCTAGAAGCGGAAGCATGTCTAAATATTCTGAAAGCTATTGAGACTGGAAAAATCAAATTAGTCACATCAGATATCCTGAAACTTGAAATTTATCATGCCGATCCAATCAAGAAACTTTATATTATCCCTTTTCTTTCATTCTCTTCTAAACATATTGAAGAAAGCGAAGGATTAAAAAATAATGCTCAAGCTCTTCAAAGAAAATATCGTCTAAAATCAAGGGACGCTCTGCATCTTGCTTCGGCTCTAGAAATTAAGGCAGAATTTTTTATCACCTGCGATGATGAAATAATTAAAAAGGATCATATAATTCAAGAAATTAAAATATTAAATCCAATTGAATATTCAAAGGAGTTATAAATGAAATCTGTAACCAATCCCGACAATTTAACCCAACCGCCTATTCTGGTAATTCAAAGAGGGTGGGAGGCCTTAAATAAAACTATCGGTCCTACCGATGCCTTAAGGTTTGTGATGTCTTTAACTGCCGGCCAAGGTGATTCTGTAAAATTATTTAAACAACTATGGGGTAAGCGTGAAATCGATGAAATCCATCGAGCGATTTTAAGAGCTAAGAAAAATAAAAAAATCTAAAACAATTCAAGTACTCTTCTTGATTTCCACCGGATTGCAACAGAAACTACAGGATGCTAAACCTGCATTTATACTTAAAGAGTTCTCTCTATGAAACGACCCTCCTTCCATATTTAGAAATATTTAAATTTTACTTATTTTAAGTATAAACTACTCTGC
>CAYHJT010000190.1:0-2102 GCA_964356985.1 Candidatus Woesearchaeota archaeon | reverse complement strand
ATTGCCCATGGACATCTTCATATAGATCATTATTAGGAAGAATTTTATTGAAAATAACTTATCCAACATTAAGTTCTTATGCAGTTAATTTAAGTAATAAGATAATAGCTATAACACCATGGGAACTAGAATTTTTAAAAAAATATAAAATTAAAAATACTATAATAATACCAAATGGTGTAGATAACTTATTCTTTAAAAAAGTTAAGAATAATACATTTAAGAAAAAATTAAAGATTAAAGGAAAATTAGTTTTATTTTTTGGCAGATTAAATATAACAAAGGGACCAGATAAATTTGTTTTAGCAGCAAAAGAAATTCTTAAACAAAGAAAAGATATTTATTTTATATTAGTTGGGCCTGATGAAGGGATGAAAACTAGATTAATAAAAATGATAAATAATGATAAAAATATTTTATTACTTGATGCAATTTATGACCGTAAAAAAATAGCTGAAATGTATCAAGCAGCTAACGTTTATGTTATGCCAAGCTTTAGAGAAGGTTTACCATTAACATTATTTGAGGCAATGGCATCTGGAATTCCAATTGTAGCTAGCCCTGTAAACGGCATAGCATATGAAATGTCTACTAGTAATGGAATATTTGTAAATTATGGTGATATTAATGGTTTAAAGAAGGCTATGTTAAGAATACTTGATAATCCTAAACTAGCTAAGAAATATGCTTTAAACAACAAAAGAACCGCTTTAAAATACAAGTGGGATCTAATTTATCAAAAAACTTTAAAATTATATAAAGAGATTTTAATGACTAATTAGCAATGACATAGAAAGATTTTAAAAGCTTTTGTTAAAATTTTTATTATTATAAGAAGTAGGATCATTAACATTTGCCCAATAAAAAGCTGCTTGTCTCAATTTACAAGCTAAGCAATAACCACAATGTTCTTTATTTCCAGCATAACAACTATAAGTATTAGCAAAATTAACTCCTAATTTCTTTCCTATCAAGATAATCTCATCTTTATCTTTATTTATTAAAGGAGCTATAATCTTAGTTTTTAAATTAGTTGATACTTTAATTAATTTATTCATCACATTAACATATTCTTTCGTTGTATCTGGATAACTTTCTCTTCCTTCTGATTTAAATCCTGTAAAAATATTATAATTTTTATTTAAAGCTTCTAATAATGATATTGTATATATTAAGAAAGCTGTGTTTCTTCCCGGAACATAAAATTTATCAGATTCTTTTTTCGTATCTTTTAAATTTTTAATTTTATTTAATTTAATATTTTTATTTAATAATGAACTAGAAATATTTTTTAAATATTCTAAGTTTATTTCTTTAAACTCAGCATTAATGTTTTTGGCACATAATCTTGAGTATTTTCTTTCTTGTTTTAAAGTTCTTTGTCCATAGTTAAAAAATAAAATTTTTATGTTATTATATTTTAGTTTATTTTTAACATAATAACTTGTAACAACACTATCTAATCCACCAGAACATAAGATAATAGCATTTTTCATATTATTAATGTAAAAGTTACTTTTATAAATTTATTTTAATTAATCATTATTATGAGAAAATTAGCTAATAAATTAAGGAAGGGGAATAAGATTAATATAGGTGGAGAAACTGCTTTAATATTAAAAATAGAGTTCTCTGATATTGGTAAACATGGTAAGAGAAAATGCAGGATAGAAGCTCAGTTAGAAAATGGAAAGAAAATAGTAATAATAAGGCCAGATGATTTTACTTTTGATGTTCTATGATTCATACAATTATTACTTCATATAATGAACCCAAGTCCACTTTACGAGCTGCAAATATATTATTATCTCAATTAAGTAAGAAAGATAAGTTAATTGTTTGTGATCCTTTTCCTAGTGTAAAGAAATTTTTAAGTAAAAATATTAAAGATAAAAGATTTAGCTTTTTTTTAGATTCTGGAGAAGGAAAAAGTTATGCCTTGAATTTATTATTAAATAAAATTTATTCTAAAAATAAAAATGATATTATTATATTAACAGATGGAGATGTTTATGTTTCTCAGAATACTATAAATGAAATAATTAATGCATTTAAAGATAAAAATATTGGAGTTGTTACCGGAAGACCTGTTTCTTTAGATA
>CAYHJT010000189.1:0-2108 GCA_964356985.1 Candidatus Woesearchaeota archaeon | reverse complement strand
ATTGAGCTGAGTGGATATTGATGTTTCATTTTGTATATGAGAAGTGTTTATATCTAGTTCAGAAAAATCTGGGGCAAGGGGATTTACTGTATCAGTATTAGACTGCTTATCTATTTGAAGGGTATATGTCGCTAAATCGAGGTCTCCTGTTTTGTTATCTTGATCAACTATACCCCTCCAAGAAAAAAGTGGTGTTCTATTTGTTGTTGAAGATGCGTTAGCTGGAGAAACTAATGTTGTGTTATTAGGTTCCCTGTTTTCGACAAAAAAACTACTTATTGTAGATTGTGCTTGATTCTGATTACTATCATTTGCGGTAATATAGTAAGATACATTCTCTTGATTTTGGATATTTGCTTTTGGTAGTGCGTAATAATATTCAGTACCACTCTTGGTCGTTGATTGGTTTACCCATGATCCAGTAGAATTTTCTGCAACATACACAACAACTACCCCATCATTATCTGTTACTGTTGCATTTATCTTTATATTTTTGTCATTGTATACTTTTGTTTCATTTATCCTTACATTTGTTATACTTGGAGGTGGATCTGTGATGTTAAACTCTCTTGTTTGTGACTCATTGCTATTTGTTGCTTCATCTGTTACATTTACTTTCCAAAAATATTTTCCCACTTCAAGTCTATAGAGGTTTTTTATTTCTGTGTCTGTAAGAGAAGTATTCCAAAAAGCTAACTCATCTAGTGTTCCGGCAAGTCCATTACTTGTTGTTGATCCTATCGTTGGCAATAGGAGGAGAAGTTTGGAAAATGTTCCAGCACCGCTGGCATCAAGATTTCCATCGATATATATACTTATATTGGAACTTGTATTGTGCACGATAGCGATATGATAGGATCGATTTGCACTTAGCGTTGTTGTACTTGATAGTTGATTATTTGTTTCATCGCCAGTTTCTTGCGGTTTCGCTATGGAAACGGTGTTATCATTCTCTATTAATATTATATATCCAAATGTTCCTCCACTTAACGAATATTTATGGAATAACCAATGATCTCGATTTGTTGATGTTAAGTTTACCCATGTGCTCCATGTAAAAACAGACGTCGGTACATATTCAAAAAAGTCTGTTACCGTGCCTTCTATTAAGATAGAATCTCCATTTCCATCAAATACTATACCTCCTGCGAATTTTCCTCCATCAGCATCAGGATATGCGTTTCCCTTTAGCGTACCATTGTGACTAGCATATTGTGAGAAATCATAGACATATGTTTGGTTTTCATTATAGATACTTCTATTATCGAAATGATATAAAAGAATGGGACTTCCATTTTTTGGGATTATTGTTGGCGATGTCCAGTTATAGGTAAACTGAGTTCCATTTGATGAAGAAAGGTTTTGGAATAATAGTCCATGTTTATACATATTTTCTATTGTCGTTACATTCGTTCCAAAGATATAGGTTTTAATTACGTCATTGTATACATCGAAAACTGTTGTGTTAAGACTAATGTTGAATATGTTTAGTGTAAATATTGATGCATTTGCTGGATTATCTAGTGTTATTCTGTATGGAATGGGATTATCTAGTGTCGTAAAAGATAGATTTCTATTTGTACTTACATTTACTGATTGTGATTCATTCGTATATCCTGTCTTTGATGCATTTACTGTGTAATTTGTTTGATATACTTTTCCCGTGCTGAGTTCTATATATTGCGTTATATTTTGTCTGTGTATATGCCCAGAAATATTTGTTACTGCTTCATTTGTTAATGTACTGGTTATATTATTGAAACTTACTGTTGCTACACTTACATTTCTTCCGAGAGTATCTCTTACTACTGCGTCAACATACCATTGTCTGTATAATCGTGCACCGGCTTGAACGCTGAATGTCGTATAATTTGAGTTTAAAACTGTAAAATTTTGTCCGGCTATTACTAGAATATCTTGTGTTGTAGCTCCTGATATATTTGAATCTATAACTTTACTCTTGTTTGACGATCTAATATAAATATTTGTTGATGTTATCCCTGATGGACCTAGAAATTTTGATTCTGAAAGTTCTATTCCATCTGCTCCTAATTCTATGTTCGCCGTATGTGCTTGATGCAAGGTATTGTTATTAAATGTGATATTTC
>CAYHJT010000188.1:0-2127 GCA_964356985.1 Candidatus Woesearchaeota archaeon | reverse complement strand
CATAAGAATAGTTTTTATCACTATAATAAATCCGAGTAATCGTAGCATTTATCGGAGCATATACAGCAGTACTTTCATTTTCCCGGACAGAAACATAACTGCGTACTTGCGCCCCCGGATTATGTATTGCATTACCGCCATATTGCGATATTCCTGTAAGCTTTGTAATATCTACAAAAGCATGAGTAAAAACAGGGTCGGGATTGCTGACACAATTTTCTTCATTATTTTGCGCATCAATTTTTTTCTCCATATTTTCAGGAGGGAATATCGCAGAACATAACTCCTTTCTATTTCCCTTGCAATAACTTTCGCATTGTTCTCTGTTATTTAAACAAAAAGAAATGCATTCCTCTTCTCCCAAGCACAAATCTCCCAAGCTATTATCAGAAACAGACCCTAAATTCCTTGCCTTTTCTCCACCAATATATTTAATAAAAATTTCTTTGCTAAGAAAAATTCCAATTATCAATAAAAAAATTAAAATAATTCCTGCTCCGATGATTAAATTCTTTTTCATTGAATAATACCTCCAACAGCTTTCAAAGCATTCTTATAACCTATTTTTTCCTGAACTTCTGGCTTAAGCTTTCCGATAAATGCTCTTGCAAGTTTGATTTGTGCCCTTCCAACATCAACATCATAATTCCAAACAGCATCCCCTCTATCAATTCCCCAAACAAATTGGTCCGGATGTCTTTCAATAGCAGACTTCCAATCACTCACCGCATAATTTAATATTCTGTTAAAGTTCTCATCCAGCTCTTTAAGATACTCATCTTTAGTTTCTCCACCAACAAATAGCAAAAAGAAATCTTGGTCATGACCCCAAAAAGCATCAACACCATAATAAGCATTGGGATGTTTGCTCAAAATATCCTCAACTTCATCAACAGAAAGCTGATCACCATGCCAAATAAAATTAATATCTGGATTTTGCTCAAGAACTTTTTCAAATTTCCCTTTTTGCCCATCTCCAAGGTGAAAATAAACAACCAAATCATACGCCCTAACCAAATGATAAATTTCATTAAGTCTTTGTGAATCTGGAGAGAGAGCACGAGAACCACCATTTTCACGTTCATAAAGTCCAATTTCGCCATAACCAACAAACAATTCAGGATAAACAGAAAGCATTTCTTTCAAAGCAGTTACATCAACAGTTGGGAATCCGTTAGGCTCATCATCATTTCCAGAAGACATTATAAATGGAGTGAATTGTTCAGGATACTCTTTCATAGTTCTATCCCAAATTTCCAAAAGCGATGAAGATATTTCCTCATCATAAACTGGAAAAAATGCAAAATTCTTGTGAGTCCCTTCGTTTTTTATCGTGCATGCAATTTCGCTCATTTTTATATTAAATCCAAGATATGCTTCTGGTCCACCAAAACGCCCAATAAGAGATTCTGCATCTGGACTTTCACCAATAGGCCAGTCAGGAATAGCGGGAATATGTAAATGAGCATCTGTTAAAGGACCTTTGTAATAAGATTCCGGAAATTGTTGAGGAAGCATTTCAGGACAGAAAGTAGGAGCCAAAGCAAGCTCAATCCTTTCGCGCCATAACTCATTATTATCTACCTCTTCTTCACTATCAGTCTCCGTTTCAACAGATTCTTCAGAATCATCTTCTATATCATCAAAGAAATTTCTCATTTGTGAACCAAGTTTCTTTTTTCCATCAGGACTACTAAGATGACAACCATCTTTTGCTGTTTCTATTGGAGTCATAGGCCCCAAAACAGGTCCTAAAAATACATCTTCATTATTTGCATCTAACTCTCTCACTATCTCTTTTGCTTTTTCAAGTCCAAATGTGCCAGTTATTTCACACACTCCATCAGTATAATCTGCTAATGAGGAGACATATATTTCCACATTAGGAATTCTTTTTCTGACCTCTTCAAGTATTACCTCTGCATGTTCAAGGTTAGTTTGAGGTTCATCATGACGAATACATAACTGCCACCAAATAATTTTTGTATTTGGATATTCAAATAAAAGTTCATCAAAAACATCCCAATACTTATTTTCTTCTTCTACCTCTCGCGTCCAATCTAAAACAGCTCCAGAATCATATCTCTTATCATAATCCCACATATTCCTTCCACCCATGCGATGATA
>CAYHJT010000187.1:0-2141 GCA_964356985.1 Candidatus Woesearchaeota archaeon | reverse complement strand
CATATACCATTGATTAAACCCCCAAAAGATTATTTTGAACCTTATTGTTTTTAAATATTTATATAGTCTAAGATACATAAATTTATTACTACTTTTATATAGTTACAAAATAGAAAGATTTATAAAGTGATTACGTAATTTTTATTCTTATGATAGAACTTCATGTAGAACCAAGAATTATTAAGACATGGGAAAGATTCAAGGAAGAAAGTCCTAGATATTCTATTGCATTAGACGGTTATGTTGTTGGAAGACCAAGATATGATCCTGCTGGACCTTTTACAAATTTCAACCATCATGAGGATGTTGATAGATTAGGAACAAGAAGCACAGGAGCACAGCTTTATGTTGCAATAAAACAAGGCTTGTTTATTAAATTCAGCCAGAATGGCGAACCTTATGCACATCTCTTTGTGAATGACCCAGATCAAGATGTCTGTTTATCTAAATGGATAGCAGAAAATTCTGAGAGGATAAACGGAACAAAAAGTGAACCTTTGATTACAAGATTAGTTGCTGTATCAGACCTGCTTGATACCACGGGAGGAACTTATCCTTTAGATCCTTCTTCAAGAATAATGAGAGAGCTGGCTTGGATTTATGAACCATACAATGCTGTAAGATTCAGCGGAAAACTTGCTCAGTTGAATGAAGGAGAGATGAGAAATGTTATCGAAGCAGTATGTTCCAGGATTTCTGAATATTCATTAGGCATGGGAAAGACAATAAATTTAGATACAAGATATGAAGAGATTGGTGGTGGGATTGGATGGGCTATGATAAGAGAGATAGGCCCATTTGCTAGATCTGAGTTATTTGCAAGAGGAATTCGTGCATTTGTCTCTGTTAGAGAAAGAGGAAATGGGTTTCATGATTATACACTAGGAAGAATTTCTCCTTTTGTTGATTTTCCAATAGAACATTTTTACAGCAAACTCAATGAGATTGAGAACCTTAATGGGGATGAAGGAAATCATTGGGGTGGCGGGGATATTATTGGAGGATCGCCAAGGAAAACTGGAAGTAAGATAAAACCAGATGAACTTATTAAGATCATTAATGATTGCCTGAAACATTAATTTTAATTAAATGAAAGAATCAATATCAGAAAACATAAGCAGAGGAAAAGAACAAGATATTAAATTGTATCTTTGTGGGGTTTTGCATTTTGGATTAGCTTATCCTTTCCTTATTACCCCAGATAATGTAGTAAAGTTAGTTAAGCCTGATGTTATTTTATTAGAAGGCAGAACACCTGATGCGACCTACCAGAATGGCGTCGCTACTGGAAGTTTTGTTAATGAACTTAAGAATCCCGATAGGTATTTTTTGTCTCCTTGCCTTAATGAAATTAAAGAATCTGTTGACGAAGTTGGAATTTTAGTTCTCGGTATGGATATTCCGAAGAGGGAGAGAGTTGCATTAGGCAAAAAATTCGGTATAAGAAATTCGAGGGTAACAGCTGTTCAAGACGGATTAGAAAAAGTACTAGAAAATTTTACTCACCTACATCCTGACAGATTGTCTAGTCACGAGTTTAATAGGATGGAAGAATTAAGAAGTTTATTAATTGGTATTACATTCCAAAATTATGGCAGCGAGGCTGATTCTGTAAATGATTCACTTCAAAATTATATTAATATAATTTCTATTACCAATAAATTTTCAGAATTACATAGATTTTTCCCAAAAATTATTGAACATCTAAGAAGGTACGAGAAGGACTTTATAGACTATATAGCTGAACATGATAGAGCAATGTTTCAGAATATTACAGAGGCTTATAATGGTAAAAGAAATTTATTGGTTACGGTAGGTGCTTCGCACTTAGAATATCCATCATTGACAAGATTAATCAATGAAGCCAATATACCATTTGTTAAATTTATTAATCATGATTTACCTGCTGAGCTGATAAAAATAGATGCTTAGACTTTTTCATAAATAAATGCTTACATTTAACACTGGTATCTACATAAATATCAAATCTGTGTTTAATAGCATCATCGCAGAACCATAAGTCATCGTAACTTGTGTTTCCTTTTACAGTCCTGAATTTTACCTTTTCAAGAACCTTTTTACTGATTAATATACAACCAAGACCACATCCCCGCACTTTAAAAAATCTATCACCTTGAACT
>CAYHJT010000186.1:0-2142 GCA_964356985.1 Candidatus Woesearchaeota archaeon | reverse complement strand
GTTTGATTTGCCTTTGCCAGGATCTTTTAAGTATCTTATTCTTAGGTCTTTATAACCTTTAACTATATTTTCTGTTTCCTTGTCAGGAGCCACTACCAGAATTTCATATGATTCTTTAATATCTTGAGAATTAAACGAATCTATGGCTTTTCTGATGGTTAAAGGTTCTTTGTAGGTTGTTATAATTATTGAAATCATAGTAATACTTAAAAAGAAGTAGGTTTATAAAATTTACATAAATGAGGTGATGGTTTTGAAGAGTAAGAATATACTGTTTATGGTTATCTTATTAGTTGCTATTATATTATTATCTAATAAGCATCATACCGGAAATATATACAAAGTTGAGGCTCTTAATATTAATAATCTTGATAAAGTTGTATCTGATAAATCTTTCAATAGTTTTGATATAAATGAAAATCCTTTACTTATCGATATGGTTTTTGATAAAGAAACTGTATGGCAATATTGGACTCTGATACTTGCTGGAGGTATTATAGGGCAGATTAATGGAAATACAAACTGGGTTGCGGTAGCGGATTTTAATAACGACGGTTGGAAAGATGTCTTTGATGCTATATTGAGTGCTTCCTTTTTTAGTACAGGCACTTTTGACGTATTATTAAGAAATAATGGTGTTGGTAATCTTGTTGTCGAGAACTTGCTTTCTTTGCCGATAGATCAAAGTATGATTGCTGATGCGGATGACGTTAATAACGATGGTTATCAAGATGTGGTTGTTGGTAATAATTTTGAGAGCTTTTTCAATTTTTGTGGACAACCAGACCTGTTGTATCTTAATAACGGAACTGGAGGATTTTATGTCGGATTTAATTTTGGTGATAACGAATTAGGTTCTGATATTGAAATTGGTGATATAAATAACGACGGTTGGAAAGATGTTGTTACAGGAAATGTTCCGTCTCCGGCTGGTTGTGGAACTGGAACTTCTAAGGTTTATATTAATAATGGGCCATATGTTATATCTGCAGTACCTATAGGTGGAACTGGGTCAATTATTAATTACGCTATTACTTTTGCAGATAATACAGCAGTTAGCTTACCATCACCGGTGCCTGCATCAGATACTGCTTTAGAAGATTTTGATAATGATGGTGATTTGGATCTCGTGACAGTGATGTACAGTAATTTAGGTACATGTAATTTTAAGATTTTTAAGAACAATGGTGCTGGAATCTTTATACAACAAAATGTACCGACTACTTCCTCAGTTTTTAGTCATTATTGTTTTAAAATGGAAGCAGTTGACTTGGATAATGATAGTGATAAAGATTTAGTAATAACAAATCCAACGACTAACTCATCAACTAATGGAATAACCTTTATGCAAAATAATGGAAATGCTGTATTTTCGACACCTATAGTTATTGTTGATGGTATATCTTATACAAATGGTGTGGTTTATCCGGGTGCTGTAGCGTATGATATAGAGACTGGTGATTTTAATAATGATGGAAAACAAGATATATTTGTAGCTTTACCAATATTTAATCCTTTTATGGGAAGCACTAAAATAGTTTTGTTAAATAACAATAATTTTAATTTTAATAAATTACAAAATGTTGGTTCTATGTGGACTGGATTAAGTATTATAACAAATGGAACCATCGTTAAGTTATTTGATGCAAATAATGATAATAAATTAGATGTGTTATTAAATAGGAGAGGACCTGCGCATTCTAATAATGGACAAGCAAGCGCTTTATTCTATCATGTTTAATCTAAGCTTTTAATGAACTTTAATTTAGGAACTAATTTTCTTGCTTTTTCTAGTTTATTATTAAAATCTTTCATGAATTTTTCCATCTTTTCGCAAGTAAGATGCTTTAATTCTGAAGATGACATTTTACCTGATTTATATTCATTGTATATTTTATCAAGCTCTTTGTCATCTTCTATTAAATGCTGTTTAAGTAATTCGAAGACCATATCTTTTGAAATATTAGGACCTAGTTTTTTGTGTTCCTCTAAAGTCTTGCGACCGCCTGTAACTGCTTTCATAATCTTTCGTTTTACAAACTCTACATCTTCTGGAAGTTCGATGCAGGATTCTGGATGAGATTTTGACATTTTAAATTCTCCTGATAAAGAAGGAGTGAATTTATGATAGATTGAACTAAT
>CAYHJT010000185.1:0-2144 GCA_964356985.1 Candidatus Woesearchaeota archaeon | reverse complement strand
AAGTTGTAGTACCTGCAACAGACGATACTGTTGCAGTGATCGAAGTCTTGAACACCTCCTAAAAGGTGTGGTTTATGTGAGAGACTATCGACATCAAAATGACTCAATTGCTTCTATTATATTTTTAATAAGATCTTTTGTGATAAATAAAGTAGATTTCTCATGTAAATCGTTTATTCTTGTTATAGCTGTCTTTCTATCAATTATTTTTTCCTTAAATGCTCTTAGAATAATTCCTACAGTCCCATGAACTTCCAATTTGTATTTTTTTGCTGTTTCGCGAGCCTCTAAATCATCTGTAAGAAAGTAATCCGCTTTCTCTTGCAATGCCAATGAAATAGCACAAGATTCTCCAATATCCAAGTCATACTCATTAGTTAAAATCTTAACTATATCTTTAGACAGTCCCTCTAATTCTCTAACCTTTATTTTTTTTGGAAGATTTATTTTATATTTTTGCAATTCATGAGAAACTTCTAATGGTATGAATATTGATGAAAAAACATCCAAAGCAGAAGTTAAATTAATTTCATTTAAATGAATTACAGGACCAGTATCAGAGATAGCCTTACTTTCCATACAATCCCCATTGAATATCCTCTTTTATAGCAGACTCCAATAAGGTTATTTTTTGTTTTTTAACTAAGTCGCGCACAGCATCCCTAATTAATTCAGATCTATTAGCATACCATCCCTGTTTAATTATTTCTTCCATTTCAGTGATAATTCTTTTAGTTAACTTCGTAGGCACAGTTTCCATGTCAGACTTATTTGTTTCCATAAAGTATTACCTGGGTGATACTATTTAAGTTTTTCTATTAATCAGTTTTAACAAACACCTCACATTTAAATACATTGGAGCTCAAGTTTAATTCGGAAGAGGAAATATGAAGCATACAGTAAAAGTCACATTAATTCTGATAAGTTTATTCTTTTTTGCACAATTAATAGGAATTTATGTAGCTCATCAATATCTTCCAGAAATAAAGCAAGTAGTCACAGAAACTGGAGAAATAAAGAACGAAACAGTTTACAATCTTCCTTATGGTCTTGACCCTCCTACAGACATAAAACCCCAAGAATCAATAATATCAATAGTAATTGCTCTAATAATAGCGGTTGCATTGATGCTATTTCTTATGAAATTAAAAGCAGAAACATTCTTGAGGGGATGGTTCACAATAGTCGTTATTCTTGGATTATCAATAGCCATAAATGCGTTTCTTATGCCTTTTCCAAGAGCAACACTCATTTCATTAATTTTAGCAATCCCTCTAGGAATACTAAAAATATTCCATAGAAATATGTATGTCCATAATGCAACAGAATTATTAATTTACCCTGGAATAGCTACAGTATTCATACCAATTCTTAATGTGTGGTCTGTATCTATTTTGCTTGTAGTAATATCTCTATATGATATGTATGCAGTATGGCACTCTGGATTCATGCAAAAAATGGCTAAGTTCCAAATCCAAAAACTAAAGCTCTTCTCAGGTTTCTTTGTACCTTACATGAGAAGAGAAGACAAGTTGGTTCTTAGCAAAGCTAAATCAATAAAAGAAAAAGAGAGCAAAGCAAAGAAAATAAAGATCAATTTGGCAATTCTAGGTGGAGGAGATGTTGTATTCCCTATAATACTTGCAGGAGTTGTTCTTAGAACTCTAGGATTATGGCAAGCAGTAACAATTTCAGTAGGAGCTACTTTAGCTCTAGCATTCCTATTCTATAAATCAGAAAAAGGCAAGTTCTATCCAGCCATGCCTTTCATATCAATAGGATGCTTTATTGCTTTAGCAATTGCTTATCTAATATGATATTAGAAATATTTTCTACTTTGAGCAACATTAAGCAAAATATGTGTTATCTTGTCTCTTAGAGATTTAACAAATTCTCCTCTATGTTCTACATGTTTATTTCCTTCTCCCTTTAAACCAGCTCTAATACTATCTCTGAATTTTTGAGGATTAGTTAAGTCAACTAAATCAAAAGTATTGTATGTAGAGAAACTTGACCTCAAATCAGCATCTGTATTACTAACTGTAGACAGTTTAAGTTCTCTTGCTAATTCTTGAACTCTTTTAGTTTGTTTTGAATCCATACTTAAACTATAAGCTTCAAGAGCATCAAAATAATCAGCATAT
>CAYHJT010000184.1:0-2158 GCA_964356985.1 Candidatus Woesearchaeota archaeon | reverse complement strand
GAAACGCTCTACGAAGCACTAAGAAGAGAAATTCAAGAAGAGTTAAACATTGAAATTCATAGTTTTAAATTAATTTATATTAGAGAATTAAACATCAAAGACCAGGGAAGAGGGGCAGAATTTTACTTTTATATAGATAAGTATTATGGCATTCCAAAAAAGGGCTATGATCCAGAGAATAAAGAAGCCATTTTAGATGAAGTTTGTTTTCTTGACCTTAATGACTTAAAAAGCTATACTCTATTTCCAACACAACTTGCAGATGTATTAGCTGAAGATGCCCCTAGCAAATTCTCAGAATTCAGGCATCTTGGATTACACAATTACCCCTAAATAACATGAACTATCTATTAAAATATAAAAATCTTGAAAAGGAATATACTAAGATTTTCAAAACAAGAGTAATGCCCTATCTTAAGAAGAACATTAAACACGATTTCAGATCAGCTCCAGTATATTATTTACTTAACGGATTGAATATTAACAGATTCAGAAGTGGTTTACCAATGATTATAGCAAAAGAGTTCAATTCAGATGAAAGAAAGATGATTCCATTATCTGCTTTTTGTGAATTAACATTTAATACAGCAATGGCCCAAGATGATTTTTATGATAACGATAAAAATAGAGAAGGTTTAGAAGCGACGCATATCAAGTTCGGAGTTAAGGAAACATTACTATCATGTGATTATATGAATTATCAAATTGTTTTAGCACTAATTAAAAATTTGAAAAAACACCAAGTTTCAACAGAAACCATCAATGCAGTTTTAGAGATTATTAATTTAGAGTTATCTTCATGGAGCTCAAGTGTACAAATGGAAATAAACTCCCGGAAAGATCTCATAAGAATTGATAAAAACTATCTTAAAGAGTTATATTTAAGTAAAACAGCCCATGGAAGAATGTTATTAGAATGTTCATTCATGATAGTATTAAATCATGATTATGAAATTTTTAAATTAATTCAAAAATATAGCAAACATTTAGCACTTGCTGGGCAATTAAAAAATGATATCTATGACTTTACAAAGCATAAGAAGTTTCGAGGGTTATCTGACTTAAGGCAAAGGCATATTACATGGCCATTATATCTTCTATTAAAGTGTTTTAAGAAAAATTTAGAGAAAAAATATGTCATCGCGCAATTAAATAATAAAAATTACGCTTATTTAATAAAAATGTTGAAAAAACATAAGATAATTGAGAAAATTTTGAAATTAATAAATTATCATGTTGAAAAAGCTAAAAAGTTGATTAAAAATAATAATACTAAGTTTACATCTAATCTCAGCATGTTATTAATCACATGGGCTGAAGGAAATAGACATTTCTCTAAGGAGCCTAGATTATAAGATGGTTAAAATTATTACTTTTGAAGGAGCAGATTACTCTGGTAAGTCGACTACTCATCGTCATCTTGCAAAGCAATTTTCAAAAAGGGAAGACTTGTTTTTTAATGAAGGCCCAGTATATCCCACAGAATTAACTGCCAGATTATTGATTCTTGCTAATCAATCAAATGATGCAGATATTGAATATCTATATTCCATGATTTTTGGATTAGACAAAATTGAACTATCTCGAGCTCATCAGAAAGATAATCGGACATTCTTTCAGGACAGATACTGGCCAAGTGTCGTTGCATATGGAAAATTCAAGAACAGGGAGAAGTCTATTCATCAGAATCCCTCTCTCAAAGGATTATTCCTCCCACCGACAGCAACTATTTATTTTAGTTGTTCTCATGAAGAAAAAATAAGAAGAAGTGAGAAAAGAGGTAGAAAGTCAGTAATAGATAAATTTTTGTTAGATTTTCCGAATGAATTAAGTAGATTAGAAAGAGAAATAGATGGATCTTTAGAAGGGTTACCAAATATTTTAAGAATAGATACCACTCTCAAAAATGTTGAAGAAGTATCTTCAGAAATTGAAGAATATGTAACAAATCTTAATTTATAATGCTCTTGACAATATATTAAATAATCAACCAATCGCACTCGCACCTTCAAAACCCACATATTTGTTTTGAATGGTGTCCACAGCAAGCGTTAAGCGATGGCTGTGGCACTCGCTACAAGAGAACAAGCATTAGGTGCAGGCTCATTCCCAAATGAATCTTTACACTTCAAGTAATAAACCAAATTAGGTTTCCATT
>CAYHJT010000183.1:0-2165 GCA_964356985.1 Candidatus Woesearchaeota archaeon | reverse complement strand
TTTATATGATAAATATATAATAAGATTGGAAATAGAACCTGCTATTGGTCAAGAAAAAGGCGGTATTAATGAAGTAGAAAAAGTAATGTTAGTTGGTTTAGCATCAAAAGCAATACTTAAAGATTTAGGATATACTTTAGATAAATTTTTTTATGAGGGATCTACTGTAACTGTTATGGATGAAAATGGATTTAAGAAAACTGTAAATCTTAAAAACAATTAAAATATTTTAACATTATTATACAACCTATCTATTCTAGCCTACAAAACTTTTATAAACAGCTTTTAAGAAATGTTAAAGAGATGGACGATAAAAATCAAGCTTCTAGAAAAGAACCAATAGCCACAGAATTGGCAAAGAAACAGAGAGAGATTTCTATATCAGAATTCTTTACTAAAAATAGACATTTACTAGGCTTTGATAATCCTACTAGGGCATTAATGATGACTGTAAAAGAAGCTGTAGACAATTCCTTAGATGCTTGCGAAGAAATGAGGGTGCTTCCGGAAATCAGAATCAAGATAGACCAATTAAGCGAAGATAGATTCAGAGTAATAATTGAAGACAATGGCCCGGGAATTGTCAAAAAACAAATTCCCAATGTATTTGCCAAATTACTTTATGGATCAAAATTTCATAGATTGAAAATGTCTCGCGGACAGCAAGGCATAGGAATCAGCGCTTCTGTTCTTTATTCACAATTAACTACAGGAAAACCTACAAAGATTACTTCTAAAATAGAACCAAATAAACTCGCTCAATATTATGAATTAGGGATTAACACTAAGACTAATGAACCTCAGATATTCGTGGAAAAAGAAGTTGAATGGGATGAAAAAGATCATGGCACTAAAGTAGAAATAGAATTAGAAGCAAAATACCAAAAAGGCAAGCAAAGCGTTGATGAATATGTCAAGCAAACCGCCATATCTAATCCCCATGCACTAATAATTTATGTAAACCCTGAACATGATAAAACTGAATATGTAAGAGCGACTGAAGAACTTCCTAAAGAAAGCAAAGAGATTAAACCTCACCCCCATGGAATTGAACTAGGAACTTTAATTAAAATGATTCATGATACTCAATCAACATCAATTCAAAACTTTTTACAAACCGATTTTTCAAGAATTGGGCCAGGAACTGCCAAAGAAATTATTGATAGATCTGGAATTGAAGTTAAAAAACCGAGGGATATGAAACAAGATGATTTTGAGAAGTTATATTCATCATTACAAAAAGCAAAAGTTGTTGCTCCGCCAACAGATTGTCTAAGTCCTATATCTCAAGAAATATTAGAGAAAGGCCTTAGAAAAGAAATTAATGCAGAATTTTATGCTACTACTACTAGACCACCGGCAGTTTATAGGGGAAATCCCTTTATAATAGAAGCAGGAATTGCATATGGCGGAGAAATTGAAAAAGATTCTACCGTAAGATTGTTAAGATTTGCTAATAGGGTTCCTTTACTTTATCAGCAAGGGGCTTGCGCAATTACTGAAGCTGCAACCCAAGTATCTTGGAGAAGCTATGGATTACAACAATCAGGAAGTTCATTACCTACTGGACCAGTAGTTATCGTTGTTCATATGGCTTCGGTTTGGGTTCCTTTCACGAGCGAATCAAAAGAATCAATAGCTAGCTATGATGATATCATTAAAGAAATAAAATTAGCCTTGCAAGAATGTGGAAGAAAATTATATTCTTACATTAGGCATAATGTCAGAGCAGCAGAAGAAAAAGAAAGAATCAATCTTTTTGAAAAATATATCCCAGAATTGGCAAATTCATTAGCCACATTGTCTGATGGCAATAAAAAAACTCTTGAAGAAGAACTAAGAGCTATTTTAAAGAAAAGAATGAATCATTTATTATAAGAGAGCGGATTAGAAAAAGATGGTAAAAAAACAAGTTAAAGCTGAAGATGATTTGAAATTATTTGGATCTAAGATAATTAATCAGATAGAAAAAGGAAAAGATCCACAAATTACTTTTCCATTAAGATCTTTGAATAATATTGTTTATGATAAAAAATCTAAGATTCTTAAATTAGGGAACAAAACAGCTAATAGAACTTTTTTCAATGTAGCCCACGCCAAAAAATTCCTACAAACTATAGAAATAGCCAGCATAATAAAAAAAGAATTAGTTGATACTGGAAAAC
>CAYHJT010000182.1:0-2167 GCA_964356985.1 Candidatus Woesearchaeota archaeon | reverse complement strand
TAATGCACCCCTTACCTAGATTGGGGGAGATAAAGCATGAGCTTGATTCTTCTGAGAACGCAATTTATTTCCAGCAAGCACATAATGGGGTGCCTGTTAGGATGGCTTTATTGAGCCTGGTCCTCGGGGAGACCTAGAACTTCTTTTATTTTTTTTCTATCAAAGCCTAAAAATGCCTTATCGTCGACAATTAAAACAGGGGTTGTTGACTGGCCTGAAAGATTGATCATTTCCTTTAATGCCGCTTTGTTTCTTGAAACTTCAATATTTTCATAAGAAATCTGATAGAATTTGAGCAGGTTCTTGAGCATATCTGAGTATGGATCGTTGTTTCTTGAATAGACTTTTATCATGAAATAGGATTAATTTAATTGATTTAAATAGATTTCTATGATTTTTAATTTTACCTTTAGAAAGTTTTAATAATTATTTGTAAACTGCTTGACTTATTTCCAAACCTTCTTTAGAGTCTTTAATCCTTCTTTATAGTCATTTATTGTTAGGTTTAGTTCAATACCCTTATCTTTTAATAACTCTATAAATTCTCCAATGTAAACGCCTGCAAATTTTGCAGCTCCTTCCACAGACAAATCTCCTTTTAAATACAACTCCAGTGCACTATCTTTCTTATCCTTCTCTATACCTTTCTTTAATAAATTTCTTAAAGCTGTAGATTTATCTAGGTTAAATCTTTTACTTAATTTGTCAATATACTTTAAACTTTCCTTATCCATTCTTGTACTTATTGTTATAAGTTTTTCTTCACTCATTTTTACCTCCACGTACCTTATTTAAAGCACTAAATATAATATCATCTTTATAACGGCCTTCTGTTGCTAATATAAACATTCCGATTTCAGTCGATATATAATAGCTGCATAAACCCTGTCAACCACTCGATTTAGTGTATCTTGCTATATTTTCTATTAATCTTTGCATTTGATATCTAAACAGATTTTTTTCTAATTCTGATATTACTATTCCTAGCTCTTCTTTCTTAAAGCAGGCTACATTTCTACCTTTGCCTGAATATTTTGTACTATAATTATAGTGGAATTTCATTTGAAGAAATTGAAAAGAAAGCAAAAGGACAGATGATCGATGGTATAATAAAGAAATAATATCTCTTTCTATAATAAAAAATCATAAAGTATTTAAAGAATCTACTTGATGATTTAAACTTATGACGTATCATAGTTTAGAGGTAAAAGAGGTTCTGAGGTTAAAAAATACTTCTTTTAATGGCCTTAATGAGGAAGAAGCAAAAAGAAGATTAGAGGAATACGGAGAAAATAAATTAAAAGAGGAAAAAGGAATACACCCGATAACAATATTGTTAAGGCAATTCAATGAGGTTGTTATATACATTCTTTTGTTTGCAGCTGCTATAAGTTTTTTCTTAAAGGAGGTTTTAGATGCTATTGTTATTTTGCTTATTCTTGTCTTAAACGCTCTTTTTGGATTTGTTCAAGAGTATAAAGCTGAAAAATCTATAGAACTATTGCAGAAATTAAGTGTTCCTCAAACTAAAGTTTTACGTGACGGAAAAGAAGTTCTTGTTTCTTCCAGCGATTTAGTTCCTGGAGATATTGTTTTCTTCGAGGAAGGTGATAAGATTACTGCAGATTGTAGAGTTTTAGATGAATTTAACTTCTCTGTAGATGAAGCAATTTTAACTGGAGAAAGCAGGGCTGTTAATAAACAATCTTTTCCTGTTGGATATAAAACTCCTGTTGCAGATCAGAAAGATATTGGTTTTTCAGGAACTACGGTAGCTAGCGGAAGAGCTACGTGTGTTGTTGTTTCTACCGGAATGAATACTGAAATAGGAAAAATAGCTTCCCTTGTCCAGCAAGTGAATGTTAATCAAACTCCATTACAGGAACGTTTAAAGGTCCTAGGAGAGAAACTCGCTTTAGGAGCAGTTATTATTTCTGTTCTTGTTTTTCTTATTGGCCTTTATCATGGTTTAGGAATCTTGGAGATGATTTTAACCGCTGTTTCTTTAGCTGTTGCAGTTATTCCAGAAGGTTTGCCTGCTGTTGTTACTATTACTTTGGCTTTAGGTGTTCAAAGAATGCTGAAGAAGAATGCCTTAATCAGGAAATTAAAAGCTGTTGAAACTTTAGGAAGCGCAAGCGTGATCTGTAGTGATAAAACTGGGACG
>CAYHJT010000181.1:0-2180 GCA_964356985.1 Candidatus Woesearchaeota archaeon | reverse complement strand
CTACACGAAAAACGCAAGCTATAGCCCTAGGTTATACAATGTAACCGTTGGATATTTAGTACAAGCTCCTCCAGACATAACAAAACCTCAATGGATTGCTGGAAGCATACAAAAAAATCAAACCACAATATACCAAAATACATTGATTAACTTCACGACTAACTGGACAGACGAAACTCAATTAAACTCTTGGATATTCAGCTTAAATCAAACAGGAACTTATGTAAATTCAACAAGCATAGGTTTTGCAGATGGATTAAATATTTCTAGTAATATAAGTATGATTACTGCTGCAGCTGGAACAAATGTCACATGGAGATTTTGGGTAAATGATTCAAGTGGTAATTGGAATTATTCACAAGAAACATTTATTGTTGCTTCAAATAGTTCTAATTCAACTGTAGCCGAAGTAAATAAAGGAATTATTCAAGATGATTCTCCACAAACATATTCACAGATTATAACTTATGATAAATTAACTTCAGGACAAAATGCACTTATATTATCACAGAAACTAGGCATATACAAAATGACAATAAATATAAAAAATGATTTAGGAAAGGTCACATTTAAATTATCTAATATTACAAATCTATCAGAAAATATTACTCCACCAAACTTAAATATACTTGAAATATATAACCTAAAGAAAGAAGGTATTCTTGATAACCAAATAGGGCAAATAACTATCGAATACTCATTAAATAAAAATTTGTTGAGAAATAGCATCGTTAATTATAGTCAATTAGTCTTGTATACTTATCATAATGGCTCATGGGTAGAATCTAATATGAATTTAATAAACCAAAATAATGAAACAGCATATTATGAAGCCATGTCTAATTTTTCAAATTATTACATAATAGGAAGCATAAAAAACAAAAACTTGGTAATTTCAAACGATTCAATCATATCTAAAAGCCCAGAACCCCAAAATCCTCCAAAAAAATACACAAATATAATATTATACATGGTAATAATTGCATTATTTATTACATTTGTTTTTATAATAACAAGGTTTATGCTTTCAAAAAATAAGAAATAAGATTATTTTTATTTATAGTTATAAAAATCATAAATTAGAAATATTTATAAACCATCATTCAGCATAAGTTTTCTAAAATGACTGAAGAAAAACAAATTATCAGAGTGGCGAACACAGATATAAGAGGACATATACCCCTTTATCATGCATTAACAAAGATAAGAGGAGTGGGTTTTGCCTATGCCAATGCTATCTGTAATTCTATCGGAATTGAAAAAATAAAGCACATAGGCTCATTAACTGAATCAGAAATACTTAAAATAGAGTCTTGCATAAAAGAACCAAGCAAAAATCATATTCCTAAATGGATGCTTAATCGTCAAAAAGACTTTGAAACTGGTACAGACAAGCAATTGTTTGGAGCAGACTTAAAATTCCAGACTGAGCAGGACATTAAGATAATGAAGAAATTAAAAACATACAAGGGTATTAGACATTCAATCGGGCAGCCTACTCGTGGTCAGAGAACTAAAGCCCATTTCAGAGTAGGATCTTCAATCGGAGTACAGAAGAATAAAAAAGTTCCAAGCGCTCTAAAGAAAGACGACGGCAATAAAGGAAAAGGTAAATAAACAAAATGGGCAGTCCAAAGAAAATTCGTAAAAAATATGAAACTCCGGAACATCCATGGAGAAAAGAAAGAATCGATGCAGAAAAATTATTGGTTGAAGAATACGGATTGAAAAACAAAACAGAAGTCTATAAGATAAGCTCAAACCTTAGATCATACTTTAGGCAAGCAAGATCATTAATTTCTAGCGCATCTGCACAAGCAAAAAAGGAAGAAAAACAATTCCTTGAAAAATTATATTCATTAAATTTAATACAAGATCGTACAATGAAAGTAGAAAATATCCTTAATCTTAATATAAAAGATTTAATGGAACGCAGATTACAAACATTGATATTAAAGAAAGGAATGGCAAAGTCAATAATTCAAGCTAGACAATTCATAATTCATGGACATGTTTTCGTTGATGGAAAAAAAGTAACTGTTCCTAGCTATTTAGTAAGAAGAAATGAGGAAAATCAAATTATTTATGATCCTGTTTCAACATTATCTAGCGTCAATCATCCTGAAAGAGTCAAGATGATGGCAAAAGAAACTGAAGCAAAAATAAGTTTAGCCAAGCAA